>NZ_JANSJI010000020.1:0-10738 GCF_047462475.1 Synechococcus sp. H55.11 | reverse complement strand
TAACAAACCGTAGTCTGGCTGGGGCGGATCCCGTCAAAAGCGAGTCTCGAACTCGATGGAAATGACGTTGTTGCCCTCGAGGTCGGTGCTGGCGCGGGTGAGGGTTTGTTCGTTGAGGCGGTAGCGGGCGCTGTAGCGGGTGGGCTGAAAGGGATCCGTCAGGTTGCGCTGCACCGAGAGGGAAGTGGCGGGCCCCAGATCGCGGGCCACTTCCAGGGCCAGGCCCACCGAGGAACGTCTGGGGGCACGGGTATCGACCTGGGGGACGGGGCTGAGGCGAACCTCATCCAAGCCGAGGGTGTCCCGCAGCGTCTCCACCACATCGTTGAGCAAGGCGGTTCCCGCCAGCCCGGCCACCCCGGCTTCGGGGTTGAGTTGGGCCAAAGCTGTTCCCCCCAACAGGGCGACTATCTCTTGGGGGGAGCGGCTGGGGCTGCTGGAAAGGGCCAGAACACCATTGCGGGGATCCGCAGCCGCAAGCTGGCTGGCCCGTCCGTTGACAGTGGCCAAGATCTCGATGCTCTGCTGGGATCCCGGTAGGGTGCGGTTGGTCTCAAAAGGAGAGAGCTCCTGGGGAAAGCGATACACCTCGAAGGCTTGGGTCACCAGGCGCAGGTTTAAAAAAGGATCGAAGGGGTTGTCCAGGTCAAAGGTGGCGGTGTTGGGGCGGGAGCGATCCAGGCGAAAGTTGGCAATGGGCAGGCTGACGCGGCCTCGCTCCAGGGCAATGGTGCCCGCCGGACGTAGATCTTGGGGAGTGCCAAACAGGCGCAAGCTGCCGCTGGCGTTGAACTCAAATAGGTTGGGGCGCTGCACGCGGATCCCAGGTCCCAAGACCAGCTCTAGACCGTTCAGCCGCGGCTGCCAAAAGGGATCTACCTGAGTCGCGTCTGTAGGAGCTGCCGCTTGGCGCGGGCTGACATCGACGATTCCATCGGAGATCTCTAGGTGTCCCTCCATCAGAGGCCGCAGCAGCAGGCCGCCCACCGTCACCTCTCCTTCCAGGCGGCCTGTGTAGAGGTTGGGCAGGTTGAGCTGGATCCCTTGCAGTTGCAGCGTTAAGGGTGGCGCGGTCTCGTCCCTCTGCAGGGCGCCGCGGGAGTTGACGGGCAAAAAGCCGTTGGCCAACAGGGATCCGCCCCCCAACTGGCCCCGCAGCTCCCGCACCTCCAATTGGTTGAGGTTAAAGACAATTTGGCCGGTCAGGTCGGTGATGGGCTCCGGCAGGGCGGCCAGTTTGAGGATCCCGGAGCCGAGGCTGAGGTTCCCCTGCAGGCTGGGCTCTCGCAAGGTGCCGCGGATGGCCAGCTCCAGTTGGCTTTGGCCGCCCTCCCAGCGCACCTGGTCGGTGAAGAGGTTGACCAAGCGCAGGCCGCCATTCTCGGCTTGCAGGCTGAGGTCGATCTGATCCGAGGCGGCCCGCACCTTCGCAAAGGGCAGGGTGTAGGGCACCAGGCCAGAGAGGCGGATCGGCTCGTCGCCGTTGGCCAGCAGGGCGCCTTCCAAGCGCAGTTGTCCCTGGTGGTAGTCAAATTGTCCCCCCACCTCCTGCAGCGGCACCTGGTTGATCTGGGCGTTCACCACCGTCAGGGAACCGCGGGCAAGGGGATCCCGCAGGTTGCCTGCCAGCTCCACATCCAGGTTGAGATCCCCTTGGAGTTCCAGCCCATCCGGCAGGAAGCGATCCAGCAAAGCCAGAGGAAACCCTTGAATTTGCAGGGATCCCGACTGTTCCTCCAGGCCCAACTTGCCGGTGAAAAGGGCTTGGCGTTCCCCACTGCGCAACAGCAGCGGCTGCAACACCACCGCCCCCTCGACCAGGCTGCCGCTGGCGGTGAGGCTTTCAACACCAAACTCCTCCGCTTGCCAATTCTGGCCCTCCAGGTGAAAGCTGACGCTGGGCCGGTTGAGGTTGCCGACGAGGCTGACGCTAGCCTGAAATTCCCCCCGCAAGCTGGTGGGCGGCGGGATGCGGGGATCCATGCGGCTGGCCAGGGCCTCCAGGTGGGCAGCCAGGATCTGGGCGTAGTATTCTAGCTGCTCCCAGAGGGGATGGTTGGGCAGACCAACCGGATCCGTCCGCAGCACCGCGGCAGGGCCCAAAGGTGGCAGCCGAAAACCGCGGCTGGTGATATCGCTCCACTTCCGCCACTTGAAAGTAGAAATGATATCTTCCAGGCGACCCCGGCGGGTGCTGATCTGCAGGTCGATTTGGGGAACGGGAGCCGCCGAGGTGGGATCCAGAGAGGTCGCCGGCAGCTCCAAAGTACCGCTGGCGGTGTAGAGGCTCTGGAACAGCTCCAGTTGGGCTTGGGCAAGGGTCAGACGAGCGGGGCGAGAGTCGTCTCCAGGGTGGTAAGCGAAATCCACTGCAAGGCCCTGCGCCTCGAGATTGCCCAGTCGCAGCCCCTCGACCGCAGCTTGACCTTGAGCAGCGCCACTGGCCAGGTCAAGCGCCACCTCCCCATCGAGGGTTCCCTGCAAGCCGGCCCATGCCCCAGCAGCCACCCCCCCCAGCCAAGCTAGCGGCAAGCGGTTCGCCACCACCTGCAGCTCATCTTGCTGTCGTTGGCCGCGCACTTCCGCCTCGCCCCGCCGCAGCTCGAACTGCAAGGGTCGAAACTGGGGATCCAACTGCAGCGCCAGCCGCTCCCGCGTCCCCGCTAGCTCCACCGTCGTCCCCTGGCTAGACCAGCTAAAGGGCCCAGCCAAGTCGGCAAAGGCTACCTCCCCCACCTGCAAGCCGCGCAACTGGGCCTCCCCCGTCACCTGTAACTCCTCCAGGGAGCCGCGGAGCTGCCCGGATCCCTGCAGCACTCCTGCCACCCTCGGCGGCAGGCCGGGTACTTCTGCCAGGGGGATCCCGTCAGCGGCAAAGTTCAGATCCAGGGATCCCACCTGCAGCGTCTGCGGGTCTACGGGGATCCGTCCCTCTAGCCTGGCCAAGCGGGTGGTGCCGGCCAAGATCTCTGCCTGCTGGATACGCAGGTCAGATCCTTCCCAAGCTAGCTGGCCGCGGATGCCGTCAACCCATGGCCATCCCCTCTCTCCCAAAGGCTGGGACAGGGCTAGCGACCCTTGCGCTCGCAACGCCGCCAGGAAACCCACCTCCGCCGCCTCCGCCGTGTTCATCTGCGCCATCAGCTCCCCGGAGAGGGATCCCGGCCACTGGGGGTTAAAAAAGGCCAGCGGCAGATCCTGGGGAGCCAGCCACGCCTGGAGTTGCCCTGCCGCCCACCTTCCCGCCACCTGGGCCCGGCCCCCGCCCAGCTCCAACACGGCCTGCGGCACCTCCACCGCCCAGCCCCCCGCCTCGGGCAAGATCTGAAGCTGTCCTCTGCCGGCAATCTCTCCCCCTTGGGTTTCCCAGGTGGCCTCCACCTGGGGCCGGGATCCCGTCAGCGCCACCTGTACCTGAGCACTTACCGGCCCCGCCCAGGGCAGCTCGCCCCGCCGCGGCAGGTTGAGGTCGTAGAGGGCCAGCACCTGCTCCACGTCGGCCCCGCTGACCTGCAAATTGAACTGGCCCGCCAAGCCGGCAGCCCATTGCAGTTGTCCGGATCCCTGGATGCGTCCGCCGGCGGCCTTCAGGTCAATTTCCTCAAAGGCCAAGGTCTGGTCGGCCCAGCGGAAGCCAAAAGCATATTCCGGCACCGCCAGGCGATCCACCTGCCCCGGCGAGATCCCTTGCAACTGCCCTTGGATCTGCGGCCCCTTGAGCGGCCCAGTAACCGCCAGGGATCCCGCCACCACCCCTGCCGCCGCCACCGGCAGCTCAAAGTTGAAAGTCTCCTGGATTTGCTGCCAACTGGCTGGAGCCATGACAGCTTGCAGATTGAACCCCTCGTTGTCGCCGAAGGCAATGGAGCCGTTGAGATCCCCGAAAGAGAGCTGGCCAAAGCGACCGCTCACCCCCTGCAGATCCAGCTCCTCTAGGGTAAAGCGAACAGAGCCCTTCACCTCTTCAAAAGGATGCGGCAACCTCTCCAACCCCAGCCGCGCCTGCTGAACCTGGGCTTGCCCCGTCAACTCCCAAGGGCGTTCTCCGCCCCAGAGGACTTGCAGATCCAGACTGGTCTCCCCTTCCACCTCGGTCAAGGGCGCCGCCGGCAAGACGCTGGGCAGCAGCTCCAAAGGCAGACGCTGGGCGGCCAGCGTCACCGCGCCAGAAGCCTGGGCGAAATCCGCCACCCCCCTAAGCTGCAAGGGATACCCTCCTTCCCTCTGCAGAGGACGCAGCCGCGCCGAGAGCTGGAAACTGGCCCGATCCCCTCCCCCCGGCGGAGCACTCAGCCACACCTGCACCTGGCCCTGCAGATGGTCAAACTGGCGCCGCTCCCCCACCAAAGGGATGGCCGTCAGGGATCCCTCCTGCAAACGGACGTTCAGCCCCTGCAAGGGCAGGGATCCCTCCCCTTCTGGAAGTTGAAACTGCACATCTGCCCAGCCGCGATCCAGCGTTTCCATCAGCAGCAACTGGGGCCGGTTCAGGGTAATGTTGAGCACCCACTCGCCTGTTTGTAGCCAGGTCCAAAAGTCGGGGCTGAGGTCGATAGAGCCGATGCTGGCCAAATGTTCGATGTGGCTTTCTCCCAGCCTCACCTGCCAAGGGGCCACAAACCTTACCTCCCCCAATTCCACCCGCCGGCGCATCGCCTGCGAGAGGGTTTCTTCTACCTGGGGCAGCACCTGATTTTGAAGATACGCCCCGATTCCCCAGGCGGCGCCCAAGGCAGCAGCCGTCAAGCCCAAACCCAGCCCCGCCCCCACCCCAATCCAGGTCTTGGAGGAGAGGGGAAATCGTTGCTCTTTCTCGCGCTGATCTTCGCCCAACACCCACCCTCAGGGATCCGAACCACCCCAGTTGAGAAGCCCTGTTTGGCCCGCAGGCCGGCCTCCTCTGAATAGGGGAAGCTGCCCCCATCCTACCCAAGGACTCCCGGCCTGCCACGAGGGGACAGAGAGAAGAGATCCCTGCCCCCAGCCGCAATCCCCTGCCCGCGGAAAAATACCGTCTCGCCCGCAGGGATGCTAAGCTATCTCCACGCCCGAGATCGGGCCTCCATCTTCTGTCGAGATAGACAAAAGGAGAAAAGCCATTCCGGAACCTCTGTCTCTGACGGTCAGCTTGCGCGGCAGCCACGAAGCGCTGCAAAACTGCCAGGTCTTTTACCTGACGGGCCTTCTGGATGCCTTTTCTGAGCCGGTCTTTGTTAAGGTGATCACCAAATACTTAGAAGAGGGATCCCCCAACCTTATCCTGGATTTGACGGGGATCGACTTCATCGATAGCTCTGGCGTCGGTGCCCTGGTGCAATTGGCCAAGCTGGCACAGGGCCGTGGAGGTATCTTTCAGGTGGTGAGCAACCCCCGCGTCACCCAAACCGTGAAACTGGTGCGGCTAGAAAAGTTTTTGTCCTTGCGCAACTCTCTGCAGGAAGCCTTGGATCGCCTGAGGGAGGAAGGCACGGGCAATCCAGAAACCACCTGATACATGGGCCTGGGAACTTTTTGGGGGATCAGTGCTGGAGCCGGGGATCCCGAGTGGCTGACCCTCAAAGCAGCCCGCATCCTCGGCGCCGTCCGCTGGGTGGCCTGCCCTCAGAACGCCATCGGCCAGCCGGGTTTAGCCTATCAAATCGTGCGCCCCTGGCTGCGACCGGAACAAACCCTATTGCCGTTGCATCTGCCCTTTGTTACCCAAGTTGAGCTTCTGCAGGCGGCCTGGCAAGCGGCTGCCGAGCAACTGGCCCCGCTTCTAGAACGGGGTGAGGATGTGGCCTTTGTGTGTGAAGGGGATGTGGGCCTCTACAGCACCTTTGCCTACCTGGCCCAGGCCCTGCAGCAGCGGATCCCTGACTTGCCCATCCAGGCCATACCGGGGGTGTGCTCTCCCCTGGCTGCCGCCGCCGCCCTCGGATCCCCTTTGGCGCTCGGCTCCGAGAAATTGGCGATTTTGCCTGCTCTCTTTGCCCTGGCGGAGCTGGAGGCGGCCTGCGCCTGGGCGGACGTGGTCGTGCTGATGAAAGTGGCCCCCGTCTATCCTCAGGTTTGGCAGTGGCTGGCGGCAAGAGGCTGGCTGCAGCAGGCCAGCTTGGTGGTTTGGGCCGGTTGGCCGCAGCAAGTTCTCTTCCCCACCCTGGAAGGATTGGCCGACTATCGCCCCCCCTACTTTTCCCTGCTGATCCTGCGTTGTGAACCTCGGAATTAGTTTAACTTTTCTTTTATAACTTAAGGCCTGGATAGAGCCGGCTTGTTTCCCTAGAAGAAGGGGAGAGATTGGGCTGGTCAGAGGCCAAGCAGCCCCAATCCAGAAGGCAGGGATCCCTCTATTGAGCTACATCAAAAAGAGATGAAAAGACCAAGTTAAAGGAATGATCCAGCCCGTTAAGAATGGTTGCTGCCCTTGGAAGCGAGATCGATTACAGGTTAGATTATGGGTGTGGTGATTCAGGCGAGGAGGATAATATCTCATCCCCATCAAACGCGAGACACCGCTTCTCGATTCAATCAAATCCAAAAGGCTCCGTCAGTCAACAGTTTGATCTCAACTTCCGATCCGTTGCTGCGGCAGGCTTTTCTGAGAAGTGGATGTCTCGCCAAGCAGAGCACCTGGTACCTACGACAGGTTTTCCTCGAAGTAGAACATGGGAGTTAAAGCAGATAGCTGTTGGGTTTGCTGTAGAGGCCACGAGGGAAGCAGGGAAGTACTCTTCCGGAAGCAAGTTTCTCAAGTGGTTTTGCCAGATCGAGAAGCTCAGCCGGCTATTTTGAGTCTCCACGCATGAGCGAGTGCAAGTAGGAAAATCGGTGATCGGGTTCAGGTGCTCTCAACCTGCAGGCTCTGGCAAGGTGAAGCCAATGCTTAGTGGGACAAGGGCTGCGGGCTTTAGCAATTCTTCGAGGTTCTCTCAGTTCATAGTTCCACTCTCGCTTTCAGGAGGTTGCTATGTTTGCTTTTCTGTCAAAGATTGCTAGAGCAGTTATCCGCATATTTGCTCCTGACAAATCCGATCTGGTGGAAGTGGGTTACCAGCCCATTACGGATGATGTCTATCGCATCAATGGCTCAGCCTGCCACGCTAGCGATCTGGAGATCTGATCGTAAGCCTCAGATTTGATTTGGGTTTTGGAGCACCCACGGGCATTGGCTCAAAAATCTTCGTTTCCAGAGTGTTGTTTGCTAACCAATTTGTTGAATCCATTTTTTGGAGTGCTCGGATCGGTTACGTGTTAGGACAGGACAACTGAATAAGCCTGGGTCAATCTGCGCTGCAGTTGGTCTGCGGCGGGAGAGGGTGGTTCTCCTCTCTGGGGTCAAGTTCTACCAGTTCAGTGGCGGCTCTGTTTAGAGGGCCGCCGCTTGTTATGGTTTGCAAGTTGTCTGGCAAAATAATAGGGATGCCCACGGTTGATGCGTGTTGCCTTCCCTTGTGGTTTATCCGGCTACGTCGGGTGATCTGGATTCCTTAGCCGAGGTTCTCGCGCAGGCTTTTCACCCCCCACTGGGTCTGCAGCGCTGGATCTACCCGATTCGCAAGCTAGGGATCCGCGAAGATTTGCGCCTCAAGCTGGCGGCCAGGGATCCCTGCTATTGCTGCCTGGCGGCGGCGGTGGGGGCCAAGGTGGTGGGAACTGCCGAGATCTCTCTGCGGCGCATGGCCCATGGCAAGTATCCCTATCTTTCCAACTTGGCGGTGCTGCCCGCTTGGCGGCGGCGCGGGATCGCCCGGCAGCTTTTGCTGAGCGCCGAAGGGGTGGTGCAGGGCTGGGGCTATCGCCAGTTGCATCTGCACGTGGTGGCGGACAATCTGCCCGCTCGACAACTCTATGCCCAACTGCGCTACACTCCCGTCCAGCGCACCTCTCAACTTTGGCAGTGGTTGGGGATCCCGCCCCAGCTTTTGCTCTGCAAGTGGCTGACGTAAAGTTATGTAAACTGGAAGGGGGGAGCTAGAGAGGTGTTGCCGTGATTGTCAAAAAAGTGGTGGGTAGGATTGGGCGCTGGCTGGGCCTGGCAGGGTTGTTTGCGGCTTTGCTGGTGAGCGTTGTGGGTGTTCAGTCTGCCCTGGCCCAGTGGGGCACCACTCCCCTGCCGGAGATCGGGGCGCCGGCCCCAGAGTTTGAGCTGCCGGATCAGTTGGGCCAGGTGCGGCGGCTGGCGGATTTTCGCGGCGAGTGGGTGGTGCTCTACTTCTATCCCCGCGACTTCACTTCCGGCTGCACGATCGAGGCCCGCCGCTTTCAGCAGGATCTGCCCAAGTTTCGGGCTCTGGGGGCGCAGATTGTGGGCGTAAGCGCCGACTCGGTGGACTCCCACCGGCGGTTTTGCACGGCAGAGGGGCTGCAATTTCCTTTGCTTTCCGATCCTGAGGGCACCGTTAGCCGCGCCTACGGCTCCTGGATGGGGGAGATGGCTCTGCGCAACACTTTTTTGATCGATCCTGACGGGATCCTGCGGGCCATCGACCCAATTGTCAATCCCTCTCGGCACAGCGCCGAGGTCTTGGCCCAGTTGCAAGAGCTGGCCCGGGCCGGCTAGTCCTGCGGGCCAAAGGTCTGCTCGAACTCTTGCAGCAGCTCGTCGATCTCCTCGAGGGCCTGGTTGACATCGATGCGCAAGCTGCCCAGGTCTGGCTTTTCCAAAAGCTTGACCAAAGCTGGCCGGCGCTCGCGAATGCGCTTGATGCGCTCTTTTAAGGCGGCAATTTCGACTGCGTCCATGGCTACAGAGATTGTTTCAACTCCTCCAGCCTATCGCTTTCCCACCCGGATCGTCGCTCACCGCGGGGATCACAGCCACGTTGAGGAAAATACCCTGGCCGCTTTTACGGCGGCCATCGAAGGCGGGGCCGACGGGATCGAGCTGGATGTGCGCCGCAGCGGCGACGGGATCCCGCTGGTTTTTCACGATGCCGAGCTGGAGGGCCAGCCGTTGGCGGCGCTCACGTGGGCTGAGATCCGCGCCCGCAAGCCCTCGATTCCCAGCTTGGAAGAAGCGCTGCTCCACGTCAGGGGCAGGATTGCCCTCGATATCGAGCTGAAAGAGGCGGGCTATGAAGAACAGATCCTCGCCCTTATCGGCAAGCTCTTGACCCCTGCAGAGTGTGTGATCACTTCCTTTTTGCCCCAGGTGGTGCAACGGGTGAAAACTCTTCTGGGACGCTCGCACCTTGAAGGGGCCGCCCCCCAGGTTGGCCTGTTGGTGGAAGCGCCGCCGAGGGAAGAGCAGGGATCCCCCTTGGCCTATTGCCGCGAGCTGGGGGCCGACTTTCTCGCTCCCCACTACGCTTGGCTGGACTTGCCGTTTTTGGCAGCGGCAGCCCGGGCCGGGATCCCGCTCTACGTCTGGACGGTGAACGATCCGGAGATCATGGCCTTCTGTTTGCGCCCGCCTGGGGAGGATCCCGTGGTTCAGGGGCTGATCACCGACCGCCCCCAGTTGGCGCTGCAAATTCGCGCCCAGCTCTGGGCCGCCTCCTGAGGATCCCCTGCCCTAGACCATGGGCACAAATTGCACCGGGAAAGCGCCCTTTTGCACCACCCCTTCTGGGGTTTTGTGGAGGATCAGCAAGGATTGGGATCCCTGGCTTTCGCCCACCGGCACTACCAACCGGCCCCCCACCGCCAGTTGATCCAGGAGCAGCATCGGCAGGGTTGGGGGGGCTGCTGTGACCACGATGGCGTCGTAGGGAGCGTGTTCCGGCCAACCTTGATAGCCATCTCCCTGGCGCACCTCCACGTTGCGGTAGCCCAAGGCAGCAAGGGTTTGCTGGGCACGGGCGGCTAAGGGGGACAAACGCTCCAGACTATATACCTGTCGGGCCAGCTCGGCCAAAATAGCCGCCTGGTAGCCGGATCCGGTGCCGATCTCCAGCACCACCGACTCAGGGGTGAGGCGGGCCGCCTCGGTCATAAAGGCAACGATGTAAGGCTGAGAGATCGTCTGGCCGTAGCCAATGGGCAGCGGGCAATCCCTGTAGGCGCGATCCTGCAGCTCCGGAGGAACGAAAAGATGGCGCGGCACCTTGCGCATTGCTTCCAGCACCCGCGGATCGCGGATCCCCCGCTGCAAGATTTGCTCCCTCACCATCCGTTCCCGTTGGGCAGCAAAAGGACAAGCCTGCCTCTCCCCACCGCCAGCAGCAGGCTCAGGAGCCCCCAACTCGGCAGCCCGGATCCCTGGGTCGGCAGTCCTCCTAAAAAAAGATGAGAACAGTCTGACCATTGGCCTACACCCTCCCAAGATGATGGGCCGCGGGGATTTTGCTCGAATGCTGCGCCGCAATTGCACAAGATCGCGGATCCCTGAAGGCTTCCACCTCGATCCTGGCCCACTTTCCCAAGGACTTCCAGCTTTCATCAAGAGATTGTTGCCAAGCCTGCTGCCGCAAAGTCTCTCGACAACCCGGAAAGCTGAACCCCTAAGGGTTGGGGAGGGCCAAAATTGTAAAGTTTTGTGCGCGATCCGTCGGGACGAGCGATTGCTGGCCTTTCTTTGCCCGCTCTAGTCTTTAAGAGAAAACCAGAAGCTCTTGCCGGAATTGACACAAAAATGCGGCACAATACTCTTAAAACAGCAAATTTCCCGACTTGCGCTCATCCGCCAGAACAATGTTAATATCTGTGTCGGGAAGTCTCCGTACTCCCTCGCGAACGCACCTTGAAAACCTTATGGATTCAAGCTTTTCCGGGGGTAGGGTTGATCCCTACCTTTTCCCCGCAAGGGGACGGAAAC
>NZ_JANSJI010000019.1:0-2832 GCF_047462475.1 Synechococcus sp. H55.11 | reverse complement strand
GAGCGATGGCCCTCCCTTGAGGAACCACCGGATCACTATGCCCGGCTTTCGCCTCTGCTCGACCCGTCGGTCTCGCAGTCAAGCACCCTTGTGCCATTGCACTCTACGCACGGTTGCCAAGCGTGCTGAGGGTACCTTTGGGAGCCTCCGATACGTTTTTGGAGGCGACCACCCCAGTCAAACTACCCACCAGGCACTGTCCCCTGCTGTGCAGGGTTAGGCCGCATACACCAGAAGGGTGGTATTTCACTGGCGGCTCCACCCCGACCGGAGCCGGGGCTTCTCAGCCTCCCACCTATGCTACGCATCCAATGCACGCGGCCAATACCAAGTTGTAGTGAAGGTTCACGGGGTCTTTTCGTCCCGTCGCGGGTAACCGGCATCTTCACCGGTACTACAATTTCACCGAGCTCGCGGCCGAGACAGTGCCCAAGTCGTTATGCCATTCGTGCAGGTCGGAACTTACCCGACAAGGAATTTCGCTACCTTAGGACCGTCAGAGTTACGGCCGCCGTTTACCGGGGCTTCGGTTTGGGGCTTGCACCCCTCCCCTTAACCGTCCGGCACCGGGCAGGCCTCAGGCCCTATACATAGCCTTTCGGCTTAGCAGAGCCCTGTGTTTTTGCTAAACAGTCGCTTGGGCCTCTTAACTGCGACCTCTCGGATGAGAGGCACCCCTTCTCCCGAAGTTACGGGGCTAATTGGCCGAGTTCCTTAGCCGCGACTCACTCGATGACCTTTGGATATTCTCCTCGCCCACCTGTGTCGGTTTACGGTACGGGCTACCCTGGAGATTAACGGTTAGAGGCTTTTCTTGGCTGTATGCTATCGCCGTGCTGTCCGCTCCCCCGAAGGGTCGCGGTACGGTCGGGTGTCAGCCCCCGGACGGATTTGCCTATCCGAGGTATTGCCTACTTCCCTTCTACGGCCTATTCCGTCAGGCCGCGACGGTTTCGCTCCAGCGTCCCCCCATCCCTCTCCAGGATAGGTGCAGGAATATTAACCTGCTTTCCATCAGCTACCCCTTTCGGGTTTGCCTTAGGTCCCGACTAACCCGGCCCTGATGAACATCGGACCGGAACCCTTGGGCTTTCGGTCAGCGGGATTTTCACCCGCTTTATCGTTACTCATGCCGGCATATGCTCTTCCCTATGCTCCACGGCTCGTTTCCGAGCCGCTTCCGCGCACAGGGAATGCTCTCCTACCGCCTGTACCTTGTGGTACAGACTCCGCGCTTCGGTGGGCCGCTTACACCCGCCTATTATCCGCGCACCCCCGCTCGACCAGTGAGCTGTTACGCACTCTTTAAAGGATTGCTGCTTCTAAGCAAACCTCCTGGCTGTCATAGCGGGAGCACTTCGTTTAACTGACTGAGCGGCCACTTGGGGACCTTAGCGGCGGATCTGGGTTGTCCCCCTCTCGGGCCTCGACCTTAGCGCCGAGTGCCCTCACTCCCGTGGAATAATCTGTGGCCATTCGGAGTTAATCTGCGTCCCCCCAGGTTTCCCCAAGGGTCGCAAACTGTCACTCTACCTGCCCCAGACCTCACACGAGGCTGCCCCTAAAGGCATTTCGGAGAGAACGAGCTATCCCCCAGTTTGATAGGCCTTTCACCCCTACCCACAGGTCATCCGATGGGTTTTCAACCCCAATCAGTTCGGGCCTCCAGTAGGTGTTACCCCACCTTCACCCTGCCCATGGGTAGCTCACTGGGCTTCGCGTTTTTCCCCTCTGACTTATCGCCCTGTTAAGACTCGCTTTCGCTGCGGCTCCGCCACTAAGTGGCTTAGCCTTGCCAGAGAGGAAAACTCGCCGGCTCATTAAGCAAAAGGCACGCCGTCACCCCAGAAGGGGCTCCGACTGCTTGTAGGTGTGCGGTTTCAGGTCTCTTTCAATCCCTTTCTCAGGGAGCTTTTCACCTTTCCCTTACGGTACTTGTGCACTATCGGTCACCTCGTGTATTTAGCCTTGCCGGAAGGTGCCGGCAGCTTCACACGGACCACCACCGAGTCCGTGTTACTCGGGATACCCTCACCATGCTTTCCCTTACGCGTACGGGGCTATCACCCGCTCTGGCGCCGCTTTCCAGCGGTCTTCCACTTCGGTACGACATGGTTTGTGAGGGTCCCACAACCCCGCAGGACCTACGGCCCCACGGTTTGGGCTTCTCCCCTTTCGCTCGCCACTACTCAGGGAATACCTATTGGTATCTTTTCCTCCGGGTACTGAGATGTTTCACTTCCCCGGGTTCGCCTCCCTTTCGGGATACCCTAATGAATAGGGTGGGTTTCCCCATTCGGGAATCCTGGGATCACAGCCTGCTTGCGGCTCCCCCAAGCTTATCGCAGCTTGCCACGCCCTTCGTCGCCACGAGGTGCCAGGGCATCCCCCGCACACCCTTACTATTGTAATCCGCATATCCCCTCGCTGTCAAAGAGTCTAAACTAGCAAAAGTAAAAGTCACGCCGCTGGTCAGCGGGGTGATAGACAGGTATTTTCGACAGCCGGGAGGAGAGAGTACAGGAGCACTCCAGAAAGGAGGTAATCCAGCCGCACGTTCCCGTACGACTACCTTGTTACGACTTCGCCCCAGTCACCGGGTTCACCTTGAGCGCGGTTTAGGCGCCTTTGGGTGCCCCCGGCTCCCATGGCGTGACGGGCGGTGTGTGCAAGGCCCGGGAACGTATTCACCGCGGCATGGCTGATCCGCGATTACTAGCGATTCCGGCTTCATGGAGTCGAGTTGCCTGTCTCTTTTTCACATCTCCGAGCCCCCGAGACAGGCAGCAATGGCGGTTTGCGGGGTGGGGGTGTTAAAAAAAATGGGGGGGG
>NZ_JANSJI010000018.1:23436-43042 GCF_047462475.1 Synechococcus sp. H55.11 | reverse complement strand
TCACGGGGATCAGCATGAACCCTGATTGGACAGGCCAGACAGGGCCGAGAGCGACCCTAGAAGCTGCCTATCCGGCCTGGCTGCGCAACTGCCGCAGCAGCCGCTCAAACTCTTCCGGCAGAGGGGCAGTAAACTGCAGCGGCTGGCCGGTGCGCGGGTGGACAAAGGAGAGCTTCCAGGCGTGGAGAGCTTGGCCGCTGAGTTTGACGGGGCTGGTTTTGCTCTGGGTATAGAGGGGATCCCCGACAATGGGCAGGCGCAGGTGGGCGGCATGCACCCGAATTTGATGGGTGCGGCCGGTCTCCAGTTCAAACTGCATCAGGGTGTAGTTGCCCAGGCGCTCCAGCACCTGCCAGTGGGTTACCGCCGCTCGCCCTTGGCCAGAGGGCAAAACCGCCATCTTCTGCCGCTCCACCGGGTGGCGGCCAATGGGGGCAGAGATCGTGCCTTGGCTCTGGGCTGGCCGGCCAAACACCACCCCTAGATAGATGCGCCGAGCCGTCTTGGCCTGGATCTGGGCCTGCAGATGCTGGTGGGCCTGATCGTGTTTGGCAATCACCAGGGCGCCGGTGGTGTCCTTGTCGAGGCGATGGACGATCCCTGGGCGCAGCTCGCCGTTGATTCCAGAAAGGTGAGGACAGTGGGCCAGCAGTGCGTGCACCAGCGTGCCGCTGGCATGTCCAGGAGCAGGATGCACCACCAGGCCGCGCGGCTTGTTGATGACCAGCAGATCCTCATCTTCGTAGAGAATGTCTAAGGGGATCCGCTCCGGCTCCAGAGTTGTAGGGGTGGCTGGCGGGATCCGCACCTCAATCTCATCCCCGGCTTGCAGGGGGCGATCCTTATCCAGGCAGGGCCGCCCATTGAGCCAAACCTGGCCCTGGCGAATGAGCTGCTGCAGGCGCGAGCGCGACAGCTCCGGCAGTTGTTCCGCCAACCCGCGATCCAGCCGCAAGCCCTGCTGTTTTTCCGTCACTCTTACCTGGCGAATTGCTGCCACCGGATCCCTGGGGCCTTCCATTTGCCCTGTTTCGGCAAACTGCTGCTTTGAAAACATTGTGGCAGAGCGGTTACTTTTGCATTAGGTAAAAAAGGGCGAAGATTTGTGGCAGCTCTTTCAGCTGGATCCTGGCGAGATTGCCTTTGTCTCCTCCCCATCTCAGCCGTCTCTGGGGGCGTTGTGCCGGGATTCTAGCCCCAGGAAAACCCTCAGTACAGTGGGGGTATAGACCCTCAAAGCTAGGCCAGGTCCTGGCCAGGGGAAGTTTTTTGCTACACACAACTATCACAACACTTATTCACGCTTGCTCTGATGGGCATAAGGAGACAAAGCATGTCGGATGGAGCAACGCTGGGATCCCAGCTTCAACAATCCCCTCACCGCCAGCTTGGCTCAGAGCCACCCTTGGTTGTGCCCCTCACAGAGGTGGGGCTGCGGGACGTGGCCCAGGTGGGTGGGAAAAACGCCTCTCTAGGGGAAATGCTGCAGCAGTTGACCCCCAAAGGAATCCGCGTGCCCCTGGGGTTTGCCACCACCGCCCATGCCTATCGCCAGTTCATCGCCGCTGCTGGCCTCGAGGAGAAGCTGCGGGAGATCCTCAAAGACCTCGATATCGAGGATGTGCGGAACCTGCGCGAGCGGGGCAAAGCCGCCCGCACCTTGATCCTGCAGACGCCTTTCCCCCCAGAGTTGGAGCAGGCCATCAGCGAAGCCTACCAGAAGCTGTGCGAGCGCTACGGCCCCGATACCGATGTGGCGGTGCGCTCCAGCGCCACAGCAGAAGACCTGCCGGATGCCAGCTTTGCCGGCCAGCAGGAGACCTACCTCAACGTGCACGGGATCCAGGCAGTGCTGAATGCCTGCCACCGCTGCTTTGCCAGCCTGTTTACCGACCGGGCCATCTCCTACCGCCAGATCAAGGGCTTTGACCACTTCCAGGTGGCCCTCTCGGTGGGGGTGCAGAAGATGGTGCGCTCCGACTTGGCCTGTTCGGGGGTGATGTTCTCCATCGACCCAGAAACGGGCTTTAAAGACGCAGTGCTGATCACCGCTGCCTATGGGCTGGGGGAAAACGTGGTGCAAGGCATCGTCAACCCCGACGAATACGTGGTCTTCAAACCTACCCTAAAGCAGGGGCTGCGCCCCATCCTCTCCCGCAAGCTGGGCAGCAAGGCCCTGAAGCTGGTCTACGACGAGGAGGGATCCCGTTCCACCAAAAACGTACCCGTCCCCGAGAGCCTGCGCCGCCAATATGCCCTGCAGGACGACGAGATCCTAGAGCTGGCTCGCTGGGCCTGCCTCATCGAGGAGCACTACTCGGCGCTGCGGGGCCGCTTCACCCCCATGGACATCGAGTGGGCCAAAGACGGGATCACGGGCGAGCTGTTCATCGTCCAGGCCCGCCCCGAGACGGTGCAATCCCAAAAGGCCACCAACCGCCTCAAGACCTACCGCTTTACGCAGACGGAGGCGCGCCCAGACCCCCTGGTGCGGGGACGGGCGGTGGGGGAAGCCATCGGCCAGGGCACAGCCCGCGTCATTTTGGATGTGCGCCGCTCGGATCAGTTCCAGGCCGGCGAGGTGCTGGTGACGGAGAAAACCGATCCCGACTGGGAGCCGATTATGAAAAAGGCCAGCGCCATCGTCACCAACCAGGGGGGCAGAACCTGCCATGCGGCCATCATCGCCCGCGAGCTGGGGATCCCGGCCATTGTTGGCTGCGGCAACGCCACGCAGGTGCTCCGCTCCGGCGATCCCATCACCGTCTCCTGCGCCGAAGGGGAGGAAGGGCGCGTCTATCCTGGTCTATTGCCCTATGAGGTGACGGAGATCCCGCTAGAGGAGCTGCCCCGCCCCCGCACCCAACTGATGATGAACGTGGGCAACCCGGAAAAAGCCTTTGGCCTGAGCGAGATCCCTTGCGACGGCGTGGGTCTGGCGCGGCTGGAGTTCATCATCGCCAACCACATCCAGATCCACCCTCTGGCCTTGATCCACTACAACGAGGCGGTCAAGGAAGAGCCGAGCCTGGCGGAGCTCACCGCCCAGTATGCCGACAAGCCGGAGTACTTTGTAGACAAGCTGGCCCAGGGAGTGGCCACCATCGCCGCTGCCTTCTACCCCAAGCCGGTGATTGTGCGCCTGTCGGACTTCAAGAGCAACGAATACGCCCACCTGCTGGGCGGATCCCGCTATGAGCCCCACGAGGAAAACCCGATGATCGGCTGGCGGGGGGCCTCCCGCTACACGGATCCCCGCTACCGCGATGGCTTTGCGCTGGAGTGCCGGGCCATGAAACGGGTGCGGGACGAGATGGGCCTGACCAACGTCATCTTGATGATCCCCTTCTGCCGCACCCCGGAAGAGGGGCACAAGGTGCTGGAGGAGATGGCCCGCCACGGCCTAGTGCGGGGGGAAAACAGCCTGCAGGTGTACGTCATGTGCGAGCTGCCCAGCAACGTCATCCTGGCCGACGAGTTCTGCCAGATCTTCGACGGCTTCTCCATCGGCTCCAACGACCTCACCCAGCTCACCCTGGGGTTGGACCGCGACTCGGCCCTGGTGGCCCACCTTTTTGACGAGCGCCACGAGGCCGTCAAGCGGATGATTGCCCAGGTGATCCAGACGGTGAAAAGCCACGGGCGCAAGATTGGCATCTGTGGACAAGCCCCCAGCGACTACCCTGACTTTGCCCGCTTCCTGGTGCAGCAGGGGATCGACTCCATCAGCCTCAACCCCGATTCCCTGCTGAAAACCCTGTTGGTGGTGGCCGAGGCGGAAGCTGCCGGCGCCCACTAGGCCTAGGGGAGTGCGCCGGGATCCCGTCTGCTGGGTTACAATCTTCTCTGCTGTGTTGCCACCCCCGCCATGATCCACGAACTCTCCATGCCGGCCCTCAGCTCCACCATGGAAACGGGCAAGATCGTTGCCTGGCTGAAGAACCCCGGCGACCGGGTGGAGAAAGGAGAAAACATCCTGGTGGTGGAGTCGGACAAAGCAGACATGGATGTGGAGTCCTTCCACAGCGGCATTCTGGCCAGCATCCTCATCCCAGCCGGGGAATCGGCGCCGGTGGGCGCCCCCATCGCCCTCATTGCTGAAACCGAAGCGGAGCTGGCCGAGGCCCAGGAGAGAGCCAAGGCCCTCTCTAAGGGTGCTGCGCCGGCGGCTACCCCTAGCGCGGCCTCTGTCCCCACCGTTCAACGGCCAACCCCTGCGCCTGCAGCAAGCCCCCCCTCCACGCCCCCAAGTGGCTCCGACGGAGCTGGATCCCAGCGCATCCTGGCTTCCCCACGGGCGAAAAAATTGGCAGAAAGCCTGGGGGTTGACCTGCGCACGGTGCGCGGCTCCGGCCCTGGTGGGCGCATCGTAGCCGAAGATGTGGAGCGGGCCGCAGCTCAGCCCGCCTCTGCCCCGGCGGCAGCTCCTTCCTCGGTCACTCCTCCCCCCGTCTCTGTGCCCCTGGGAGAAGTGGTTCCCCTGAGCACCCTGCAGGCGGCGGTGGTGCGCAACATGAACGCCAGCTTGGGCGTGCCGGTGTTCCACGTCGGCTACACCATCACCACTGACAGCCTGGATCAGCTTTACCAACAGGTAAAACCCAAAGGGGTAACCTTGACGGCCCTTTTGGTCAAGGCTGTGGCCGTGACTCTAGAAAAGCACCCCCTCCTCAACGCCAGCTACACCGAAAACGGGATCCATTACAAAGCCGACATCAACATCGCCGTGGCGGTGGCCATGGAAGATGGGGGCCTAATTACCCCTGTGCTCAGGCAGGCCAACCGGATCGATCTCTACGAGATCTCCCGCCGCTGGAAGGATCTGGTGGAGCGGGCGCGGCGCAAGCAACTGCAGCCGGAGGAGTACACCAGCGGCACCTTTACCCTCTCCAACCTGGGCATGTTTGGGGTGGATCGCTTCGACGCCATCCTGCCTCCCAACCAGGGATCCATCTTGGCCATTGGTGCTGCTCGCCCCACCGTGGTGGCCACGCCGGAAAAAGCCATCGCCATCCGCTCCCAGATGCAGGTTAACCTCACCTGCGACCACCGCGTCATCTACGGTGCCCACGCCGCAGCTTTCTTGCAAGATCTAGCCCAGTTGTTAGAACAAAAGGTGGGATCCCTGACGCTGTAACCAGCCCATCCGCCAATTAGTAGGCAAGAGTTATTCCCTTTGATCGGGGGGGAAAGTTGTTTCTGGAGAGTTCACCTCAGGCTCCTCTGGGGCAAGCGTTTCTCGGCGCACCTCCTGGTCTTGTACCACCTGAAAAATCAGGGTGAAAGGGCGACCCACCTCAGCTTCCACAAACTCTTCTAGTAGTGCCACCTGTCTCGGTGTGACGGGCTCGTCTGCTCGCACCGACAGCACCACCTCCGGCGGATCGGCTACCCAGTTAAACTCGCTGCGCAAGAGGGTTACCCGTTGGAATGTAATGGTTCTGTTGAGCAGAGCGGTTCGTAGCGCCAATTCCAGCCGAGATTGATACAG
The DNA here is from genome assembly GCF_047462475.1 of Synechococcus sp. H55.11. NCBI lineage: Bacteria > Bacillati > Cyanobacteriota > Cyanophyceae > Synechococcales > Synechococcaceae > Synechococcus > Synechococcus sp. H55.11. Next base: position 37,551 of record NZ_JANSJI010000018.1, on the reverse strand, counting down.
CAGTTGGGTCATACTGGCTGCCAGCGGCACCAGCAACAGCATCACCAGGCCAAACACCCAAGCCAATCCAGAACGGGCCTTGTGCAAAGGGGCGTAGCCCATCACCAAAAAGGTGAGCATACAGGCCAAGGCAATTCCCAACAGGTTCGTGGAATAGAGGAGCGCCGCCCCCAGGCTGATCTCCCAGTCTCCATGGGCCAACCCTAAGCCAATCACACACACCGGCGGCATCAACGCCACAGCAATCGCCACCCCTGCCAAACTGTCGGCGATCTCTTTGCGCACCCTGGCAAAAGCGCCGATTCCCCCTGCCGCTAGCGCCACTCCCAGATCCAATAGGTTGGGTTGAGTGCGGGCCAAAATTTCGCTGCCCCAGTTGGGAAGACCTACCCATCGCCCCAGCAGGAAAGATACTCCTAACCCAATTCCGGTTCCCACGGTCAGAGATAGGATACCTGTCCGAAACAAGACTACATTCCCGTCCAAAGCCCCCATGGCCATGCCGCGAATCGGCAACATCAAAGGAGCCACGATCATCGCCCCAATGATCACAGCCGGGCTATTGGCCAGCAAGCCCAACGTGGCAATGACACAGGAGCCAAGCACCAACATCAAGTAGTTGAGGCTGAGGCGAGACTCCCGCATTAGCTCCAGCACCAACTCGGCATACTCTTCTGCACTGACCAGGGGCAGCCGCCAGCGGAAGGGCTGTAGCCAACCCTGAGGTGAAGGAACCAAGCCATTTTCTGAGCTGCTGCCAGTAAAACGACGGATCCTGTTCATGTCCATGATTGGGTTCCCTTGGCGGTGTCAAGAACAGACCAGCCTTGGGCTTTCAGCAGTCTAGCTTGGCAGAGAATCGGGGCTCACGATCCTCCTTTGGGAAAGCGCCGCATCAGGTCTTGCACGGCTTCAGCATGGTAGGAGCTGCGGGTTAGAGGCGAAGACACCACCTGCAAAAAGCCCAGCTCTTCCCCCACTTGCCGCCAGTGGTCGAACTCTTCGGGGGCGACATAACGCTCCACCGGCAGGTGTTTGGGGCTGGGCGCCAGGTATTGGCCAAGAGTGAGGATGTCGCAGCCCACCCGGCGCAGATCCCGCATCACCTGCAAAATCTCCGCGGCGGCTTCTCCCAAGCCCAGCATCACCCCCGACTTGGTGTAGAGGCCGGGATCCCATTGCCGCGCCAGTTCCAAAAGCCGCAGGGAGCGCTCGTAGTTCCCCTGGGGGCGCACCAGCCGGTAGAGGCGGGGCACGGTTTCCGTGTTGTGGTTGAGCACCGTTGGGCGGGCGGCGAGAATTTGCTCCAAGGCCTGCCAGTTGCCGCACAGATCCGGGATCAAGACCTCGATGGTCGTCTGGGGCCTGCGGCGGCGGATTTCCGTGATGCAAGCAACAAACTGGCTGGCTCCGCCATCCGGCAGGTCGTCCCGATTCACCGAGGTGATGACCGCGTGGCGCAACCCCAAGCGTTCCACCGCTTCTGCCACCCGCAGCGGCTCAGTGGGATCCAAGGGCAAAGGCCGTTTGGTGAAGTCGATATCACAGTAGGGGCAGGCGCGGGTACAGGCCGGGCCCATGATCAAGAAGGTGGCGGTGCCGTTGGCAAAGCATTCCCCTAAGTTGGGACAGGAAGCCTCTTCGCAAACCGTGTTCAGGCCCAAGTCCCGCAGCAGTTGCTGGACAGACCCGGCCCGTTGGGGGGCTTTGGCCCGCAGCCAGGGCGGTTTACCGCTAGGCGAAGAAACAGCGCTCAATGAAAACCCTCCAACCAGAAATGGCGGCAAGCGTATCTCTCAGCTTAGCCTGTCATTTTGCCCAGCCGAGACCGGCCCAGGCCAATTCCCAGCTCGATGGATCCCCACTGGTTCGGAAGCGAGACCCAAAACACGGCATACTGGAAAGCGAATGTCGAGCGATAGGGATCCCACATGGTTGTTGCTGCTCCTCCCTCCCTGGAACAACTTGCCATCAACACGATTCGTTTTTTGGCGGTGGATGCTGTTCAGAAAGCCAACTCCGGCCACCCCGGCCTGCCGATGGGGGCAGCACCCATGGCCTATGTGCTTTGGCAGCAGTTTTTGAAGTTCAACCCCCGCAACCCCAAATGGGTGGATCGGGATCGCTTTGTCCTCTCGGCGGGCCACGGCTGCATGCTGCAATATGCCCTGCTGCACCTGACGGGCTTTGATGTCAGTCTGGAGGACATCAAGCAGTTTCGCCAGTGGGGATCCAAAACCCCCGGCCACCCGGAAAACTTTGAAACCCCCGGCGTGGAGGTGACCACCGGCCCGCTGGGACAGGGGGTGGGCAATGCGGTAGGGCTGGCGATTGCTGAGGCCCACCTGGCGGCCCGCTTCAACAAGCCCGGCCACACGATTGTGGATCACTACACCTACGTGATCTTGGGTGACGGCTGCAACATGGAGGGGGTGGCCTCGGAAGCGGCCTCGCTGGCCGGCCACCTCAAACTGGGCAAGCTGATCATGCTCTACGACAGCAACCACATCTCCATCGACGGCAGTACGGAAATTGCCTTCACCGAAGATGTGGGCAAGCGCTACGAGGCCTACGGCTGGCACGTGCAAAAAGTGGAGGATGGCAACCACGACCTGAAGGGGATCGCCGAAGCCATCCAAAAAGCCAAGGAGGTCACCGACAAGCCTTCTTTGATCATCGTCGAGACCACCATCGGCTACGGATCCCCCAACAAAGCCGGCAGCGAGAGCGTCCACGGGGCGCCCCTGGGGCCGGAAGAGGTCAAGCTCACCAAACAAAACCTCGGCTGGCCGCTGGAGCCGGAGTTCTACATCCCCGACGAGGTGCTGGCCCACTTCCGCCAGGCCATCGATAAGGGGGCCAAAGCCGAGGCGGAGTGGAACGAGCGCTTTGCCGCCTACGAGAAGGCCTACCCGGAAGAGGCCGCCGAGTTCAAGCGCATCATGGCCGGGGAGCTGCCTGCGGGCTGGAAAGAAGCGTTGGCTCCCATTGCCGAAACTGGCAAAGAATCCACCCGCAACCTCTCCAAGTTTTGTCTCAACGCCCTGGCCAAGGCGGTGCCAGAGCTGCTGGGGGGATCCGCCGATCTGGCCCATTCCAACATGACCTACTTGAAGGGGATCCCGGAGTTTCAGGCCGGCTCCTACCACGGGCGCAACTTCCGCTTCGGGGTACGGGAACACGGCATGGGAGCCATCGCCAATGGCATGGCTCTGCACGGCGGCCTCATTCCCTACGACGCCACCTTCTTGATCTTCACCGACTACATGCGGCCGGCCATCCGCCTGTCGGCCCTCTCGCGGGCGCGGGTGTTGCACGTCATGACCCACGACTCAGTGGCCCTAGGAGAAGACGGCCCCACCCACCAGCCCATTGAGACGCTGGCCTCTCTGCGGGCCATCCCCAACCTCTACGTCATCCGCCCGGCGGACGCCCGCGAGACGGTGGGAGCCTACCAGGTGGCCCTCGAGGCCATGTCCACCCCGTCGGTGCTGGTGTTTACCCGGCAGGCGGTCAACCCCGTAGAAGGCACCTCCATTGAGGGGGTAGCCAAGGGGGCCTATGTGGTGGTGGATGCTCCCAACCCGGAGCTTATCTTGATTGCCACTGGCTCAGAGCTGGAGCTGGCGGTGAAGGCCGCTGCTCAACTGCAGCAGGAAGGCCGAGCGGTACGGGTGGTTTCCATGCCCTGCATGGAGCTGTTCGAGGCCCAGCCTCAGAGCTACCGCGACTCCGTCTTGCCCCCCAATGTTACCAAGCGCATCTCCGTCGAGGCGGGATCCACCTTTGGCTGGCACAAGTACCTGGGCTTTGAGGGGGTGGCCATCGGCATCGACCGCTTTGGCGCCTCCGCCCCCGGCCCTGTCTGCATGGAGAAGTTCGGCTTTACGGTGGAGAATGTGCTCAATACCGCTCGTCAGCTCCTAGGCTAGGATTTTTGCTCCTCCGGCCTGAGCCCAGCAGGGATCCCTGCTGGGTCTTTTTGCTGCCCGATGGTGGCACAACTTGACAAGACTTAGCGAAGGCTGACAACTTGTTAGCAGGACTTGCAAAACATTGCGGTTGTTTCAAGCAAGGTTGAGACACTTGCTCCCCCAACCCTTTTCCCCTTGTGGGAGAAGGGAGCGAGAAAGTTGTTTCATAGTTTCATAGCAGGGAAAACGTTGGCTTCCAGCGATAGGCGGATGTTCTTGCGCCAACTTTGGGTCTGACAGCTCGGCCTACTGCAGGAAGCCCGCCAGTAGAATGACCACTCCCCCCACGACGGCCAAAATCGTCAGTACCCGGCCCGCGTTGGCACTGCCCTTCCAGGAATAGCTTTTCTCTGGTTTTTCCGGTTCTTCTGGCACAGCCATGCCTCCCTTTGCAGCGTTAACTCCAATTTAACTTCCTCCCATGGGATTTTAAGCTGGGCGGCGCGGCGATGGCCCTTGTTGGGGCCTAGCCTTGAAAAAACAGCGGCCATCTGGCCCGGCCAGCCCTTTTTGGGAACAATACAAGCAGACGAGGAAGGGCATCTCAATTCTGTACAAGGCGTATTCTGAGGCAGAAGCATGAGGTACGCGAAACGAAGCAAAAGAATTGGCTTGATCATGGCCGCTTTGTCAGCCTGGGTGGGTGGACACCGTGCTGTCGCTCAGCCTGCCTTTCAGACGGTGCCGCTGCCGCGCCTGCCGGTGGGTGTGGATCAATCGGTTTTCGATCGCCCGGTGGCCCGCTTCAACCCCAACCTGCCTGCCGAGCTGGTGATCCGCAATCGCACCGGCCTGCCTCTGGAATACGGCTTTACCGATCCGCGCCAGAACGTATCGGAACTGGCTGCCGGAGAAACCTTGCGCCTGAGCAACCTGCCCATCCCCAATTGTATGGCCATCAACACGCCGATGTTGTCCCCCGTGGGCTACCGGGTGAGCGTGGATCCCTTGAATGTCATCACCGTAGAAGTGCGCCTGGTCAACGATGTGTCCGGCGACCATTGTCTCGATTTACAAGAGACAGGCGCTATTTTCGTGAATTGATGCCAGCTTGAGCGGGCAAAATGTAGCCTCTGGGCTTTCGCGGCTGCTTTCTCATCCTTGCCCTAGGCGTTAGATGGCAGTTAACCTTACTTAAATCTGACACTGGGGTTGGGTCTAGGGGAGAGCCAGGCGGAGGTGTAGGCGTATCGACAGCAATCGACCCCTGTGACAGGATGCAAACAGGAGGTCTAGGTTGACTTTGCTCTGCCTCTGGGCTACTCACCTATAGGCCAACTTAACCTTATTTTGGACGGTCTCATGAGCGATAACTTGTATTCTTGGTTTCCCCGTGCCTTGCTGATCGGCGCTGCTGTTGTGGGGTTGTCGGGCCCGCCGGCAAGGGCTCAGCAAATTACGGATCCCAGCCCGGCTCAAGCGGCCACTAATGTGGAGCCCACCTCGCCGATCTCGGCTTCTTTTCGTAGCCAAGATGGGGTCAGCGTGCGCCCGGAGACGGTGCGGGTTTTTCTGGATGGCAAAGATGTTACTGCTGAGTCGGTGATTACCCGGGATTTCTTCACCTACCGTCCTGCCCAGCCCTTGCCGCCGGGACGGCGGGAAGTCCTGCTGGAGTTCACCAACACCCAGGGGGTGACCCGCCGTGTTACCTGGAGCTTCACCGTGGGTAGCCCCGTCCGCGCCTCTATCGACCTGGTGGATCACAACGCCGGCAATCGCCCCTTGGCCGCGGGCGAGATCCTGCTGGTAACTGTCAAGGGCACTCCCTCCAGCCGAGTAACCGTTTACCTTGTCCAGGACGGACGGCAGGTGCAAACTCTGCCGGCTCAGGAAGTTTCCAGCGGCACCTATGTGGTCAATGCCTTGATTGAGCCGAAGGATACTACCCGTGAGGGGATCGTCATCGCTCGCTTAGAAAACAACGGCCAGGTGCGCTTTATGACTGCAGAGCAGCCGGCCCGCCTGATCGAGGGGGCTACTGGGGGGATCCAGCGGCTCACCACCCAAGAGGTTTCCGCGACGATCAGCCCCTCCAGCCTGCTGCCCCAGATCACCAACTTGCGCGATGGGGATCGGGTTGCCGGCTCTTCCTTTACGCTGCAGGGCACCACGGCTCCCAATGCTTCCGTGCGGGTGAATGTAACGGCTTCGACCTCGCTGGGGGGCATCATCAGCGCCCAACAGACGGTGACCAACCAAACCGTGCAAGCCGATGCCCAAGGCCGCTTCACCGTTACGGTGCGGCCGCCCATTCCGGCCTCCGGCACCGTGTATCAGATCAATCTCACGGCCACCTCTGGCAACCAAACCAGCCCGACGGTGACCTTGCGCCTCACCCAGCAGTAGGCTGTCCACTTAGTTGGACTGAGGTTGTCGGCCTGCCGGTCTGGCAGTGGCGGCCAAGCTCCCCTCTCCCTCTGGGAGAGGGGCTGGGGGTGAGGGCTCACCTCTGGGAGAGGGGTTGGGGGTGAGGGTCAATCGGAAGGCGGCTGAGAGACTTTTGGGTTCTCAGAGTTTGCAGTTGGCAGGGCCTCTTGGACGCGGGTTGGGGAAAGAGAAGACCGCTGTTGCCAGCGCCACAGGATCCCGGCCATGACCAAGGTGGGCGAGACGATCATGGCGAGGATCACCGGCAGGGTCTCCGGCAAGGCCAGATAGGGGCCACCGTATTTGATCGCCGCGCTGATAACCGCAGCGGCCACCATCAATTGCAGGGCAAACCAGAGGGTTTTGGGTTTCATGGTTGGCTGGGATCCCCTACCATGGCCGTGAGGATGCCGGCAACGCTCTCCAGATCTTCCGGTACTCGGTACAAGGTCAAGTCTTGTCGGATTGTCTGTGGATCCCCAAGGATCTGTCCGAATTGCCAGATAGATCCGATGGTGACGGCGCCGCAGATCTGCGTTTGCGGCTCCACCTGGGCCAGGGCGATCATCTCCACCGCCATTTGGACAAAAGCCCGCGTCAGATCGTCCTTTTTGGCTTCCACCACCAGCAGGATGTTCTTGCCGCGCAATAGATAATCGAGGCTGCCTTTCAGCATTGGTGACGACAAAAGCCCTACTCAATCTGGCACGGCTAGGGCAGCAGCAATCCGCTCTTTCAGGGTAGCCACCACTTCCTCAATGGGAATTTCTACCGCTTGGCCGGTGGCCCGCTCGGCCAATTCCACCTTGCCCTGCTTAAGACTGCGCCCGGTGGTAAGGCGGTAAGGGATCCCGATGAGATCCGCATCTTTGAACTTGACGCCGGCCCGCTCGTCCCGGTCGTCCCAGAGGGTCTCGATGCCGGCAGCAGCCAGTTCCTGCACCAACTTTTCCGCCACCTGCATCTGCTCCGGGTCGGAGACGTTAGGCACCACCACCACCACGTGATAGGGGGCAATGGCCACCGGCCAGATGATCCCATGGGCATCGTGGGATTGTTCCACCGCCGCCTGGGCCAGGCGCGATACCCCAATGCCGTAGCAGCCCATCCACAGCGGCTGCTCGACGCCCTGCTCGTCGGTAAAGGTGGCCCGCATCGGCAGCGAAAACTTGAGGCCCAACTGGAAGATGTGCCCAATCTCGATGCCACGGGCGGTTTCCAGAATCTGGTCGGGGTTGAGCAGACAGCGATCCCCCGCCTGGGCTTTGCGCACGTCCACCACCTCCGGCAGAGGGTACTGCTCGCCCCAGTTGGCCCCCACCACGTGCCGCCCCACCTGGTTGCTGCCGGTTACAAAGTTTTTCAGCAGGGCTGCCGTCTGGTCAACTAGGCGCAAGATCTGAGGGGCAAAGTGTTTCTGCCGGCCCAGGCAGCTATCCGGCAGGTCGGGGGCGATGTAGCCCACCGGGATCGGATCCCCTTGCCAGCTTTTCTGGATCTCCGCGTCCGCCAGGGTGAGGGTGAGCAATTTGTGGGCCTGGTAACGCTCCGCCAGACGGCTGAGGTGGTTGGCCAGTTTTACCTCATTCACCTCTTGATCGCCGCGAATGCTCAGCAGCACCACCACCCGCAGGCCGTTGTCGTAAAGGGCTTGGTAGAGGACGTTTTTGACAATCAGAGTGGGGGAGATCTTCAAGAAATCGGCCAGCTTCTCGATGGTTTCGGTTCCCGGCGTGTCCAGAACCTGGAAGGTGGTGTAGGGGGAGTCTGCTGCCGGTGGCGGAAGGGAGACGGCCTTCTCCACATTGGCGGCATAAGAGCCATCGGGGGTGTAGAGGATCTCGTCTTCGCCGGCAGAGGCCAACACCATAAACTCCTGAGAAGCCGCGGATGGCCCGCCAATGGCTCCGGCGTCGGCATCCACCACGCGAAACTCCAGCCCGCAGCGGCGCAGGATGCGGCTGTAGGCCCGGTACATGTCCTGGTAGGTCTGGCGCAGGCTCTCTTCGTTGGCGTGGAAGGAGTAGGCGTCTTTCATGATGAATTCCCGCCCCCGCATCAGGCCAAAGCGGGGCCGGATCTCGTCGCGGAACTTGGTCTGGATTTGATAGAGGGTCTGCGGCAACTGGCGATAGGAGCGGATCAGATCCCGCGCCAGCAGGGTGATCACCTCTTCATGGGTGGGGCCCAGGGCCTGCTCGCGTCCCTGCCGATCTTTGAGGGCAAACATGATCCCTTCGGCTTGGGTGTACACGTCCCAGCGGCCCGATTCCCGCCAGATCTCCGCCGGCTGCAACTGGGGCAGCAGACACTCCTGAGCGCCAATGGCGTTCATCTCTTCCCGGACAATGTCCGAGATCTTCTGCAGCACCCGCCAGAGGAGCGGCAAATAGGTGTAGATCCCCGGGGAGAGCCGCCGGATAAAGCAGCCCCGCAGCAGCAACTTGTGGCTGGGCAGTTCTGCTTCGGCGGGATCCTCCCGCAGCGTCACAAACAACATCTGGCTCAGTCTCTGGCTCTGTTGCATCCATTTCCTCCCTCTGGCCACTTAAGATTTTCTCCATTGCTTTGGGGGGAAACTCTCCCCAGGGATCCCTTGGGGCTGGGATCCCTGAAACTCTACCACCGGCTGGGACTAGGCAGGAGCCAGTGTCCGTCGCTTGGTGACCATCTGGTAGACCTCGATGATGTCCCCCTCTTGCCAAGCGTGGAACTTCTCGATGCCGATCCCGCACTCGAAACCGGCGGCCACCTCCCGCACGTCGTCTTTGAAGCGCTTCAGAGAATCGAGACGGCCCTGGTAGACCACCTCCCCTTTGCGGCGAACCCGCACCAGAGCATTGCGCTGCACCTTGCCGGAGAGCACGTAGCTGCCGGCAACCGCACCGCGGCTGATGGGGATCACCATGCGCACTTCCGCCTGGCCCAAGGGCTCTTCCACCTCCTCCGGCTCCAGCAGGCCCTCCATGGCCGCTCGCAGATCGTCCAGCAGGTTGTAGATGATGTCGTATTCGCGCACATCCACGCCCTTGTCGTCGGCAGCCTGCCGCGCGCCGGGAGCCAGGGTGGTGTTGAAACCCAGGATGATCGCGTCGCTGGCCGCCGCCAAATCCACGTCGGTCTCTGTGATCTCCCCGGGGGCCGCCAGCAGCACCCGCAACTGCACTTCCTCTTGGGGCAAATCCCGCAGCGCTGTCTGGATGGCCTCGGCGGATCCCTGCACATCCGTCTTGATAATGAGGTTCAACTCCTTGAGCTGGCCTTCTTGGGCCTTGGCAGAAATGCTGCCCAAGCTGACGCGACGAGACAGCAGCGCCTGTTGCAAACGGGTTTGCCGCAGCGCCTCCGCCCGCTCTTGGGCAATGCGACGGGCTTCTTTTTCGTCGGTGTAAACCTGAAACTCGTCACCGGCTGCTGGAACCTCATCCATACCCAGCAGTTGCACCGCCGAAGATGGCCCGGCTTCCTGCAGCCGCTGGCCGCGATCGTCCATCATCGCCTTGACCCGGCCCAAGACGGCACCGGCCACCAGCGTATCCCCCACCCGCAGGGTGCCGTTCTGCACCAACAGAGTGGCCACCGGGCCGCGGGCCTTGTCCAGGTGGGCTTCGATCACCGTGCCGCGGGCAGGACGGTTGGGGTTGGCCTGCAGCTCCGCCACATCGGCCACCAACAGGATCATCTCCAGCAGGGCGTCCAGGTTGCGGCGGGTGAGGGCGCTCACCTCTACCATGGGTGTATCCCCACCCCACTCCTCCGGCAACAGCCCGTGTTCCGCCAACTGCTGCTTGATGCGCTCCGGCTGGCTGCCGGGCTTGTCGATCTTGTTGATGGCCACGATGATCGGCACCTGGGCCGCCCGAGCATGGCTGATCGCCTCCAGCGTCTGCGGCTGCACCCCATCGTCGGCAGCCACCACCAAAACGGCAATGTCGGTGACGCGGGCGCCGCGGGCGCGCATGGCGGTAAAAGCCTGGTGGCCGGGAGTATCTAGGAAAACTATGCGCCGCTTCTGGCCTTCAAAGTCCACATCCACGTGGTAGGCGCCGATGCGCTGGGTGATCCCGCCAGCCTCGCCCTGGGCCACCTTGGTGTCGCGGATGGCATCGAGCAGGGTGGTTTTGCCGTGGTCTACGTGGCCCATGATGGTCACCACTGGCGGACGCAAGACCAGATGGTCGATGTCCTCCACGTCCAGCATCTCGGTTTTTTTGACTTCGGATTCTGCCTTTGGCCGGCGAACCTCGTACCCAAACTCTGTGGCTACCGACTCGGCCAGCGACTCGTCCAAAACCTGATTGATGGTCACCATCACCCCCTTGAAAAAGAGGGTTTTGATGATCTCAGTTTCGGCTACACGCAGGCGGTGGGCCAATTCCTGAACGGTGAGGCTGCCCTCCAAGAGCAACACCTTCTCTGCCGGCAAGGACTCCGTCTCGCCGACACGAACAGCAGTGTTGGCTTCGGCGGAGGTAGATGGCTGCTGCGAGCGGGCAGCGGGACGGGGACGGGTAGTGGGAGCAGCCGTTGCCGCAGGTGGACGATAGGAAGGAGGCTTGGCAGTAGGGCGGGCCAAGGGCTTGAGGGCGTTCAGCTCAGCCTGCTTGACCGCCGAAATGACGGCCATGGGATCCAAATCCAAGCCATCCCCGTCTCCTTCCCCTCGTCTGCGGCTGCGTTTGCGTTTGACTTGGGCGCGGGCAGCCCGTCGATTGAGGGCTTGTAGCTCCTCCTCCTCTTCTTCTTCTGTTTTGCGCTTGACCTTGGGTGCGGTAGGACGTACGGGAGCCTCGGCCAACACTGGGCTGGGACGTTCCCCCGGGATCCTTTCTGGCAAGGGAGTGGCGGCATCCGGGTCGAGGGGGGCTGGCTTGGCCACAGGACGGGTAGGAGGCCCCACCAGTTCTATCCGCCGCTGTGGACGAGGAGCTTCACCGGCTTTGCTGCTGCCGGAGCTCTCTTCCTTCTTGACTGCCGGCGGGCGCGGCTCAGGGCGACTGCTGGGACGAACGGGTGCGCCCACCAGTTGTGGACGCGGGCGCTGTGCAGGCTGATGAGAAGGCGCTTTCTCTTCTCCAGGCCGAGGGGCACGGCTGAGGGATGGGGCTTCCGGGGGGCGAGGGAGCTCAGAAACCTGTTGCGGAGATCCAGGACGCTCTGCCGGTGGTTCCGTCTCGGTGGCAGCTCGTCGAGGGGGCGTGAGCACAGTTGGGCGCTTGGGCACAGGACTGGGTTCTGAGCTGCTGGCTTTGGCCGTTGTAGGCTCAGGGCGAACGGGAGGAGCTGCCGGTTGAGGCAGGCTATCCGGCTTTTGGGCGGCCTCAGATGAAGGGGCAGGGGAGCTGACTTGTCGCCGCGGCGGGCCGATGAGCTGAGCGCCACCGGCGGAGACTCGCTCAGGTCGAGACAGGGAAGGTTTGGCAGCCGGCGGAGCGGCAGCGGGGTTGGCCTCGCCAACTGGGGCTTGCTGCTGAGCAGGTGCAGGGCGGCGAATGCCGACGATCGCGCTGGCGGTGCCGGGCCCTTTCTGGGGAGGGCGCTCACTGGCTTTGGCTTCAGCAGGAGGCTCCGGCGGCGGGTTGTCCCATTGGGGTTTGGGCCGGGGCTGAGAAGGTTTCACAATGCGGGGGGCGCCCAGCTTGCTGCGCACCAACTCGGCTTGCTCCGGAGAAATGGTGCTGCTGTGGGTTTTGAAAGGGATCCCCAGTTGCTCACAAACCTCCAACACATCCCGACTGTCGCGCCCCATTTCCCGGGCAATGTCATAAAGTCGAACTTTATCGGTCATTCGTCTGCTAGCCTCTGCTCCTTTCTACTTGTCAGTTTTACTATCCAAATAATTAGTGAGTAGGACTGAACCTGTTGGGTGTGTGGGCGCTTCCTCCGGTACATCGACAGCGTCTCGGCGATCCTTCAAGGACGCAGACTGGAGGGAATCTAAGTCCGAAGCTGCTTTGGAAACATCCGCAGAGGACATAAAGTTAAGACAACCGGGGAAGGAACCAACATCAACAGCGCTTTTAGAATAACCTTTCTGCGGCTCATACAGACCAGCCTAGGCTGACCCAGCCAACCCCCATTCTGACAGTTGAGAGGGGCTGCCGTGTAGTTCACAACTGGATGAACCTAAAAAGGTGTCTCAATATCTTACCTTGGCCAATTCTGGAGCTGCCTAGGTTTTGTCTGAAGCACTGGCCTCCGGAGGTGATGTTTCCCAGGGGCCTTGGGCCTCAGAATCGTGCAGCAGTTGCTGCTCCAGCCGTTGAAACACCGAATCGGGCACAGGTGCTTTGAGGGCTCTGCTCATCTGTTGCTTGCGTCGGGCTGCCTGCAAACATTCTAGCCGGCGACAGACATAGGCAGAACGCCCCATACCCTGATCCAAAAGCACTTGGTGGGAGTCAAATTGTCGAACCAGCCGCCACAATTGCGAGCGAGGAAACAACTGGCGACAGCCTACGCAACGACGCAACGGATCGGCACCCAGCAAAAGGCTCTATCCTGCCAACACAACACAAATAACCCTCTCCAGCCTACTTCAGATCCGGCAGGCGCGATTGCAGAAACTCAAAGAAACGCTCCACCAAGTAGGGATCCCGCCATCCCCTTGCCGTCTCTTCCCGCAGGATGCCCATGGCCTCTTGAACGGTGAAGGCTCGCTTGTAGGGTCGCTCCGAGGTAAGGGCGTCGTAGATATCGGCAATCTGGAAGATGCGGGCCACGAGTGGAATCTCTTCTCCCTTGAGGCCGTCGGGATAGCCGCTGCCGTCCCAACGCTCGTGGTGGTGACGGATGAGGGGCAGCACATCCTTCATGGTGCGCAGCGGGCGGCAGATTTCCTCTCCGATCAAGACGTGGGATTTCATCACTTCCCACTCTGCCGGCGTATGTTTGCCCGTTTTACCCAAGATGGCATCGGGTATGCCCACTTTGCCGATGTCGTGCAGGTAGCCTCCCCAGGTCAGCACCTTGATCAGGGGACGGGGTAGCTGGAGAAACTCGCCGAAGCTCTTGGCCAGTTGTGCCAGGCGCTCACAGTGATCCCCAGTGGTGGGATCCCGACTTTCTACGCTGCGGGCAATGGCGAACAAAACCTGGGCAGCATGATCCAAGTCTTCATTGAGGTGCTTTTGGCGAACGAGGGAACGCACCCGCGCCAACAATTCCGACTCGTCAAAGGGCTTGCTCAAGAAATCATCGGCTCCAGCCTCGATGCCGCGCACGCGATTTGTGCGGTCGCTGGCCGCCGTGATCAACACCACCGGGATCAGGCGCGTCTCCTCATCAGCTTTGATGCGGCGACAGACCTCGAACCCATCCAACCCCGGCATCATCACATCCAGCAAGATCAGATCCGGCTGGAAGGTTTGCAACATCTGCAGGGCTTGATGGCCACTTTCGGCCTCGCTGACCCGATAGCCAATGCTCTCCAACAGATCCCCCAGCAACAGGCGACTGTAGGGCTGGTCATCCACGATCAGTAGGTGGCCAGCCTCAGCCTGATCCGCAGCAGGTGTAACGGGGATGCCAACCGTTACCGGCATCTTGAGTTCGGTCGATTGGGCAGGGGAAAAGCTGCTCACCATACATCGCAGTTGCAACACCTCTAGGCTAATCCCACTGCCAAAAGCAGAACATCGGTCTTTGTACTGAGCTCTCATCGATCCAAGGCTCTGGGGGCGTCGTACAGGGTCCACCCAGATATCCCGGCAATCCGCTTCTGGGTACAAACGGCCCAGGGCGCGCGTGTCCTCTGGGCATGGTGGTCTGG
>NZ_JANSJI010000018.1:0-23336 GCF_047462475.1 Synechococcus sp. H55.11 | reverse complement strand
TCAGTTGGCAACCCTCAACCGACATCGATCAACTCATGGGATCCCCAGCCGGGGGCAACCTGAGCCGCTCTGAGAATAAAGGCAGCCAGATTTTTCAGGGCTTCGTCGTCCATCCAGGAAGGGGGCACGGGGCGGCATCCATAGCTGAAATCCGAGCCATCGTAGCTGCGGGGATCCCTCTGATACTCCACCAAAGCTTGAATCGTATCTCGGGGTGGGGTGGCACCGCGCAAGTCCTTCAAGGAGAGGGAAATGTTGGGAGCTGGCAGGGTAGAGCCGCCCACATGGCAGTTCAAGCAGGCGGACTGAAAACGATTTTTGCCATCCGTGAGCTGCTCTGGAGTGAAGGTGAGGGTGCGCCCTGTGGCGTCTAGAGGTAATTCCACCGGGCCGCTCACCCGCAAATACTGGTTCACGTAGGGGTCAATGCGGGCCGCCACCGGGCTGGCCAGCCCCAGCACAGCCAGGATCCCGACCCAGATCCAGAGGCGGGACGGGATCCGACAACCCATAAGCAACTTCCGAACCAGACGCAGCATCAGAGGTAGGCCGACAGGTCGCTGTGGCTTTCGCTTTTGGTGCCGCCCCAGCCGGGGGAGGTTTTGGCTTGCACCAAAATATAGCCGGCAATCAACTTCAGATCCTCATCGGTGAGGTTGCGCAGGCGAGGATACTCGCTCAGAAGCTGAGTGTTGGGATGATACTCAACCAGGGATTCGGCCCCGTCATAGGTGACCGGGTTTTTGATGTAATCCACAATCGCCAGCACATTATCCCGTGGAGGAGTTGCCCCCTCCAGATCCGAAAGCTTCAGGCTCACATCTGGGTTGGGATAGGTCTGGCCCCCCACATGGCACTGGGCACAGGCTTTGTTAAAAAGTTGCTTGCCTCGGGCCAACTGTGCTTCGGTAAAGGTAATGGACTCAGTGGGCGACAGAGCCACCGCAGGAATATCCTTGGCCGCGAACGCTGGAGCCAGTCCCCAGCTCAGCCCAGCCATCAAGGCAGCCAAGAACAGGACAAACAACCGATGACGCCCTGGCAGCAGCACCTTCTGAAAAGAAAAAGCTTTGCTAAACATGGTTCTCCTTAGATCAGCTAGTCAAGAGGAGAGGTCGGCTCCACTCCAGCCACAAACCCGACAACAGGATCAAGAATAGACCATTGAGAGATCATTTGCAGACGAGATCCGGGATCCGCATCGGTTCCGCTTGCCCTGGCTGTTAAGCTTGATCGCGGAGCTAGGGCCTGTTGGAGCTGACTGTGTTGCAGCCTGGTCGAGGGGTGGGGAGCTGAGCGGGTAATATAGAGCTTGGCTTGCTTGCCCGGCAGCATAGAGCAGGAGATCTCGCCAGACTCCGTCCCAGGTTTTCGCAGGATTGCCCCCATGTCCTCTGTCCGATTTCAGCCGTTGCGGGTGGCTTTCACCTGTGCGGATCCCAGCCAAGTCCAAATGCCCGTTGCCGAGTTGCTGGCAGCGTTGCCGGCCTCGCCGCTTCTGACCTACACTGACCCGGAAGCAGCGGACTTGCGGGTAGAGATGCTGCCCGATGCCATCTACCACTTCTATCGGCGGGGGGAAGAAGTGGCTCTGGCCGCCTTTCGGATCCCGGTAAAAAAGCCACAGGCCCTGCCCCGCAAGCTGGTGCGGCTGCTGGAGCACGTGGCTGCTTTTGGCAACCTCCTCAACCTGCAACCTGCCACCGATGCTTTGAGCAGCGTCCTAGAGGTGGAGTTTCTCCAACTGGAAACGCCGGCAAGCAGCTCTGCCCCTGCCGAAGTGAGCCCCCTGCCGCGGGATCCCCAGGGACAGGTGCAAATCCAGGCAGGCCGCAACCTCGCCATCGCCCTGCGCAACAGAGCCCCCACCCCCGTGCACGTCTATGTGGTGGTCTTTGACGAGCGGCGCTACAGCGTGGATTTGGTTTACCCCTATCAACCGGATCTGCCCGCTCGTTTGCGCCCCAGCGAGAGCCTGCTGATCGGCTCTGGGCCCCGCTACCTGCTCCAGATGCAACTGCCCGAAGGCGCAGATATGGCGGTGGATCGCTTCAAAATCTGGGTCAGCAGTACCAGTATGCAGCCGGGCATCATGGCGATGCCCCCCCTAGGACAAAGACTGGAACCCCCCTCTGAGGATCCCTATGGGGCCGGATCCCGGCTGGATCGGGAAGTTCGGCTGGCCATTTTGGGCAAGGCGGGCAGCACGCCCATGCCGGCTTTTGCCGAGGATCCCTGGTGGTGTGTGGAGCAGGCTGTCAAAATTGTGGCTTGAGCTAATGCGCTTGGGTGCCTTTCAGATTTCTCAAAGATGACTTTTTAGGATCCCCTCAAAGGTAGCCTCAACCTCATCAACGCTGATGACTGATAAATGATAGAGGGAAGATAGACTGGTTTTTACATCTTGGCTAACATCGGTTAAAACCATGAAAACTTGGTTTTTCTGGAGACCGAGGTCAGAAGCAATCTTGGAGTACTTCTGTACTTTGTCTTGGTACTCGCCTGTCTTTGATTCCACCCAGTAGAATTGATCGTTAATATGAAAGAAAAGATCCATTTCAAAATCAGCTCCATTCGGCAAAGTAACTTGAGCATTTGTTATGTAAGAGAAATCAATCTTTTCAGCTTGACTTGCGGCAAGGCAGATCAGCTTATCCCTAACGTATCTCTCTAGCCATTTTCCTGAGAGAAAATTTAGTGCTTGGGACGACCTACTGGGTCTTGCTACCAACAGATACCTGGGTGCCTTAAAGTATCTGTACTCTTCTAAAAATGCGATTCCATGTAACTCTTTGGCAACCTGGCAAGTTGAGCTGATTACTTGTTGAGGCTCGTCTTTAAGGTTTATTGAGAAAGAGTTTCCGCTATTCATATTTGATTTAATCATTCCATAGAATCTTTTAATCAAAGAATATCGATTGCCCATAAAGGCAGCTATTTGATCTAATTTTTCCTCTTTTTCTTTCACATCTATGCTTTTGATTTTTATGTTTTTTGAGCTTAAGAATGATTCTATCTTTGATACGTCGACCTCTAATATACCGGCGGCAGCGATCTCCTCTTTATCTCTCGGTACATCGTCTGTTAGCCTAGGCTCTGGTGTTTCATGACTGGCAACCTGCTCATTCTGAGAGCTCTGATCTGTAGTTTGAGATATCTCTAATCTGGGAGAACTTTGGATAGCAATCTGTAGTCGCTGATAAATATCTTTAGTTTCTTTCACTAAGTTTTCCAGGATGGCTCGCTGATCGTTTAGCTGCTCATTATGTTCGGAAAACTTTACAGATATAGCCTGCAGAAGATCCCTACTCCAACTTTGCAGCAAATCTTGGTGACTATCTACAAGACGAGATCTAAGCCCTTTGAGATCGGCTTGAGTAGCCTGTAACTTCCGAGAAATCTCGTCTGCCAATCCTTCGACCAGTTTGGTTAAGGTTTTGTTGGCGTTGTTGAGTTCTTGGCTGTGTTGCCTTAGGTGTGAAGATATCTCTCTAATGATCTCTTGTTTCCAGATTTCCGGTCTAGGACTGACCTTGTAATGGCGAGCAACGTAAACACCCAATGAGAAACCAACAGCCACCCCAATTAATAAAACCAAAACGAAGTCCATTAGATTCGCTCCTGACCCCTGTTGTTACTTCTCGTTTAAGTTAACTAGGTTACTCGCTTGTTTCAAGATTCTCAGGCGAGGTGAGCGAATTTTCAAGAAGAGGCGTATCTTGTCCCGAAGAGCCGAGCAGGGATCCCAGCCAGCCCTGCTGGAGCGCTTTCTGGGTGGGAGTGAGTTGCGGCAACGCTTCGAGGGTGTAAACATCCGGGCGGGGTGGATCCAAGGGGATCCAGAAGTGTTTCAACTGATCGCCTTGGAAGACGCTCAGGCAGATGACCTGGTGGGGCTGGTAGGCCGCCAAGCGTTCTGGCAAGTTGGCAGCGCTTACCCGGAAGCCATCCAAGGCCACCAGCTCGTCGCCGGCCCAGATGCCTGCTTTTTGGGCCGGGGATCCCATCTCCACTGTGCTGATGCGGTTGCCTTCGCCGTTGAAGTTCAGGCCCAGATAGGGGGAAGGGTCAGGGCGGCTGAAGTGGGCCTTGAGGGTGAGGCCAAAAGGGTGTAGGTGAGCGTTGTAGTCCAGCTCTTCCGTACCTTCCACATAGGCGGCGAAAAAGCGGCCAAGATCGGCGCCGGCTGCCCGCTCAAAGGCTTCCCGCAAGTCTTGGTGGGTGTAGCCTTTCTCAAACCGGCCAAAGCGCTGCCACAAATCCTGCATGGCCGTGTCCAGGGATCCCTGGCCCCCCGAAAGGTGGCGAATGTGCAGATCCAGCAGCCAGCAGACCAAAGCGCCCTTGAGGTAATAGGAAACCTGGCTGTTGAGGCTATTTTCGTGGGGACGGTAGAGTTTGATCCAGGTGTCGAAACTGGATTCCCGCAGCGATTGCACGGCCCGACCCGGAGTACGCTGCAGCCGGCCAATTTGCTCGGCCAGGATCTGCAAAAAATCTTTGGCGCTGAGGATCCCTGCCCGCAGCAAGATGACATTTTCGTAGTAGCTGGTTGCCCCCTCGCAAAACCAGAGGCAGTCCACGTAATTTTCTTGGTTGTAGTCAATTTTCTCCAAAGCCAGAGGGCGCAGCCGCTTGACGTTCCAAGCATGGAAAAGCTCGTGGGCCAGCAGCGCCAAAAAGCGGCGGTAGGACTGGGGCCGATGCAGCTCCAGGCCAGAATAGTTGAGGGTGGTGCTGTACTTGTGCTCTAGGCCGCCAAATCCCCCTGCCGACAAATGCACAATAAACCAGTAGCGGTCGTAGGGCAGCCCGCCAAAAAACGCCGCAGTGGCCCGGACAATTTTCTCGGCATCGGCCACCGCTTGCTCCAAATCCAGGGTGCCTGCTCCCCAGACCACGAAGTAATGCGGGATCCCTTCCACTGCAAACGACCGCAACTGGTGCAGGCCCACCTCCACCGGACTATCCACCAGCTCGTCGTAGTCTGCCGCCACAAAAGACTGGCCGGAAGCAGGATCCTCAGAAGAAGAAATCAAAGGTCGCAAACTGGTGGCGATGCGCCAATCAGGCTTGGGAGGGATCACCGTCAAGGTGTAGGGTTCCCGCTCGCGACCGGGCACATAGAAAAAGAGCGCCGCCCCGTTGAAGTAGGCGTGGGTGAGATCCAAATGGTTGGTGCGCACCGTCAGCTCATAGGCATAGACCCGATAGCGAACCTTCACAGCCGAACAGCCCGGCGGCTCGATCTCCCAAGTGTTCTTATCTACCTTCCGCCAGGCCAAAGGGATCCCTTGCTCCGTTGCCGCCTGAAACTCTTGCACATGGCGGGCATATTCCCGCACCAGGTAGGATCCCGGCGTCCACACCGGCAGCCGCAGTCGCAGAGGCACTTCTGGATCCACCTCTTGGATCTGTAGTTCCACCTCCAGCAGATGCTTGGCCGGCTCCGGCATCCGCACTGTGAAATGCTGGCGGCTCAGTTGAGAAGGTGCAGCAACAACAGCCTCCGGGATCCCCATAGGATTTTCCAGTCCACCACTTGCTTCCTACCACCCAGAGCTGGCAAGGCCCCAGTGACAATAGCCCTTATCCTACCCTTGGCTTGGGATCCCTTTGTGGAACAGAAACGAGACCTAAAAACGTAGCCCATGCTACAAAGATGCCTAGGCAGAACCCTCTACCTTAGGGTAAACCCGGCTATTGTTGCCGATTCTGGAGTCGATAGGGTTGCAACTCGGCCCAATGCTTCTAAATTGATCTTACATGGATTGATCTTAGGTATAAACTGACCTCAAAAGGTTGATGAGTATGGTGGTGGCCGTCGCAGAAAAATCTCTGATCACAGCCTTCAAGCAACTGGGAGGCCCTCACCATCCTCCGGTTATCGAAACGTTTGAACGTGGTAAGACCATCTTTTTCCCTGGGGATCCGGCGGAGCGGGTTTACTTTTTGGTGAAAGGAGCTGTCAAGCTCTCGCGGGTCTACGAAATGGGGGAAGAAATTACCGTTGCTCTTCTACGGGAAAACAGCATCTTCGGGGTGCTCTCCTTCATCACAGGGCAGCGCTCCGACCGCTTCTATCACGCGGTGGCCTTTACGCCTGCTGAGTTGCTCTCTCTGCCGATTGAGCAGGTGGAAAAATCCCTGCGGGAGAACGCCGAACTGGCCATGTTGCTGCTCAAGAGCTTGTCTTCCCGCATTTTGCAAACGGAGATGATGATCGAGACGCTGGCTCACCGCGATATGGGATCCCGTCTGGTTAGCTTTTTGCTGATCCTCTGCCGCGATTTCGGGGTGCCTGGCCCGGATGGGGTCACCATTGATCTCAAGCTGTCTCACCAGGCCATTGCCGAAGCCATTGGCTCGACCCGCGTCACCATCACCCGTCTGTTGGGAGAGCTGCGCAAGAAGAAGTACATTTCCATTTACAAGAAGAAGATCACTGTACACGACCCGATGCGGCTGAGCCACCGCTTTGTCTAGAGGGGATGGGGCCTAAACTCTGCCCCCCAAACCAGCCAATGCTCAATTCACCCCTGCAGCTCCGCAGAATCTTTGGGTTCTCTCTCTTAAAGTTTTCTGGAAGCTGACGGGATCCCGGTCAAGGATCTATTAGCCTGTGGGGGGATCTGGCTTTGGCCAGAGCTGTCTAGCCAATTGCTGAGGTGTAACTGTGGAAACGGCCATCGAGTGGATTACCGCCCATGAGATCCTCGACTCGCGAGGACGCCCCACCCTAGAAGCCCTGGTGGGCCTGGCCAACGGAGCAACGGGCTTGGCGCAGGTGCCCAGCGGCGCTTCGACCGGTACCTTTGAGGCCCACGAGCTGCGGGACGGGGATCCCAAGCGCTATGGAGGTAAGGGCGTGCTGAGGGCGGTGGAAAACATTCTTGGCCCCATCCAGTCGGAGCTGCGGGGAGAAGATGCCCTCAACCAAGCCCGCATCGACCAGTTGCTGATCGACCTGGACGGCACCCCCAACAAGTCCCGCCTGGGGGCCAACGCCATTTTGGCAGTTTCTCTGGCGACGGCCAAAGCGGCGGCGGAAGCGGTGGGCCTGCCTCTTTACAAATATCTGGGCGGGCCTTTTGCCAACTTGCTGCCGGTGCCGTTGATGAACGTGCTCAACGGCGGTGCCCACGCCGACAACAACGTGGACATCCAGGAGTTTATGCTGGTGCCCATTGGTGCGGCCAGCTTTCGCGAGGCGCTGCGCTACGGGGCCGAGGTGTTTGCGGTGCTGAAGACGGTGCTACAGCAGAAGGGGCTGTCCACCGGGGTGGGGGACGAAGGCGGATTTGCCCCCGATCTCCCCTCCAATGCGGCAGCTTTGGATCTGTTGCTGACGGCCATCGAACAGGCAGGCTACAGGCCGGGGGAAGATATCGCCTTGGCCCTGGACGTGGCCGCCAACGAGCTGCTGCAGGATGGGCAGTACCACTTCGAGGGCCAAGCCCGTAGCGCCGAGCAAATGGTCAATTACTACGAGCAACTGCTGGCCAACTATCCCATCCTTTCCATTGAAGATGGACTGGCGGAGGAAGACTGGGCCGGCTGGCAGGCCCTCACCACTCAACTGGGATCGCGGGTGCAACTGGTAGGGGACGACCTGTTCGTCACCAACCCAGCCCGGCTGCAGAAAGGCATCGACAGCGGCGCCGCCAATGCCATCTTGATCAAGCTCAACCAGATTGGCACGCTGACGGAGACGGTCTCGGCCATGCACCTGGCTAGCCAGGCAGGTTTTCGCTCTGTGATCAGCCACCGCTCCGGTGAGACAGAAGACACCACCATCGCCGACCTGGCGGTGGCCACCCGCGCCGGCCAGATCAAAACCGGATCCCTCTGCCGCAGCGAGCGCATTGCCAAATACAACCAACTGTTGCGCATCGAAGACGAGCTGGGGGAAGCGGCAGTCTATGCCGGCCGGGTGGGCCTGGGCCCTAAAGCTCGCTAACTCCCGTTCCATCCCTCCCCAGCACCTGCACCAAAAAGGCCCAGCGGTCGGCGGTCTCTTCAATGAGCTTGGTGGTGGGCTTGCCGGCCCCGTGGCCGGCTTTGGTGTCGATGCGAATGAGGATGGGCTGGGATCCCCCCTGTGCCGCCTGCAGGGCAGCAGCAAACTTGAAGCTGTGGGCCGGCACCACCCGGTCGTCGTGATCTGCTGTGGTGATCAGGGTGGCGGGATAGGCGGTGCCGGGCTTGAGGTTGTGCAGGGGGGAATAGGCGTAGAGGGCCTTGAATTCCTCCGGGTCTTCCGGGGATCCGTACTCCGAGACCCAGGCCCAGCCGATGGTGAACTTATGAAAGCGCAGCATGTCGAACACCCCCACAGCGGGCAGGGCCGCGGCAAACAGCTCCGGCCTTTGGGTCAGGCAGGCCCCCACCAAGAGGCCGCCGTTGCTGCCGCCGGCGATGGCCAGCTTCGAGGGGTTGGTGTAGCCATGGGCCATCAGCCACTCAGCCGCGGCGATGAAGTCGTCGAAGACCTTTTGCTTGTTGAGCTTGGTGCCCGCCTGGTGCCAGGCTTCCCCATATTCGCCGCCGCCACGCAAATTGGGCTGGGCGTAAACTCCCCCCATCTCCAGCCAGGCCACCAGGCCCACCGAGAAGCTGGGGGTCAGAGAGATGCCGAAGCCGCCGTAGCCGTACAGCAGGGTGGGGTGATCCCCTGTCCGCGCCAGGCCACGGCGGTGGACAAGGAACATGGGAATGCGGGTGCCGTCTTTGCTGGCGTAGAACACCTGCTGCACCTCATAGGCCTGGGGATCGAAATCCACCTGGGGCCGGCGAAAGAGGGTGCTCCCGCCAGTGGTGAAGTCGTAGCGGTAGATGGTGGGCGGGGTGGTGAAGCTGGTGAAGGTGTAGAAGGTCTCAGTGTCGTAGCGCTTGCCAGCAAAGCCGCTGGCGGATCCCAGCCCCGGCAGAGGGATCTCCCCCTGGTAGGTGCCGTCTAGGGCAAAGGTCTTGATCTGGGTGTGGGCGTCTTTGAGGTAGAAGGCAACAAATTGATTGTGGATGAGGCTAACCCCTTGCAGGGTCTCCTCAGCCTCAGGGATCACCTCTTGCAGGTGCCCTGGGTTGTCGAGATCAAGGGCCACCAGTCGCCGCCGCGGAGCCTGGAAGTCCGTCAGCAGCCAAAAGCGGGAGCCGTCGTTGCCAACAAAGCTGTACTCGGCCTGGAACTCGCAAATGAGCTCCACCACCGGCGAGTTGGGATCCCGTAGGTCTTTGTAGAAGAGGAGGTTTTTGGGATCCGTGCCCCGCCAGACGGAGATGATCAGGTAGTTGCCATCTTCGGTAACCCCGCCAGCAAAGCCCCACTCTTTTTGGTCGGGGCGGTGATAGATCAAGACATCTTCCGACTGGGAGGTGCCGAGGCGGTGGTAGTAGAGCTTTTGGAAGTAGTTGGCGCTTTCGTACTCGCTGCCGGGGGGTGGCTCGTCGTAGCGGCTGTAGAAAAATCCCTGCCCATCCCGTGTCCAGCTGGCCCCAGAGAACTTAATCCAGCGCAGGTGATCCGGCAGGTCTTCTCCAGTTTCGATGTCCCGCACCTTCCACTCCTGCCAGTCGGAGCCGGAGCGGGAGAGGCCATAGGCTAGGTAGCGCCCGTCGCGGCTGATGGCAATGCCTGAGAGGGCCACGGTGCCGTCTTGTGAGAGGGTGTTGGGATCCAGCAAAACCCGGGCTTCGCCCTCCAGGCTTTCTTGGGTATAGAGAACGCTCTGGTTTTGCAGGCCGTCGTTTTTGAAGTAGAAGTAGCGGCCGCCCTCTTTGAAGGGCTGGCTGTATTTTTCGTAGTTCCAAAGTTGGGTCAGGCGCTCCAGGAGCCGCTGCCGCGCCGGGATCCGCTGCAGATAGTCAAAAGTTAGCCGGTTTTGCGCCTCGATCCAGGCCCGCGTCTGCTCAGAATCCAGATCCTCCAGCCAGCGATAGGGATCCGGCACCGGCTGCCCATGGTAGACATCGATGACGGTGGGATCCGGATGGCTGGGCGGGTAGTTAAACATAGGGACGGAGCAGCGAAAGGCTAATTCCACTATGGCAGAGGGAAGAGTCGGCAACCCACCCCAAGACCTGAGCCTCGAATGTCTGGGGGAGCAAGCCTCGCTATAGTGGAAGCCGAGTTGTGCAGGTGGGTTTCGTGCTTCAGGGTTCCCCTTCCTCTCAGCGTTCCCAGGTCGAACGGATTGGCGCCTATCCCTGCGGCCAGGGCCACTACCGCTTCTCGGTGTGGGCGCCCTTGGTCGAACACGTGGAGCTAAAAGTCATTAGCCCCGTCCAACAGGTCATCCCTCTGACCCAGGATGGGCAAGGCTACTGGCAGGGTGAAGTGGAGGGGATCCCACCGGGGCCGGTGGACTACCTCTACCACCTGCACACCTCAGCGGGGGTGGTGGAGCGGCCGGATCCCGCTTCCCGCTGCCAGCCCCGCGGCGTCCATGGCCCTTCGCGGGTGGTGGATCCCCACTTCGACTGGCAGGATCAAGCCTGGAAGGGGATCCCGCTCTCCCAGTGGATCCTCTACGAGCTGCATGTAGGCACCTTTACCCCGGAGGGCACCTTTGCCGCCCTGATCCCCCGCCTGCCGCAACTGGTGGAGCTGGGGGTCAACGTGCTGGAGCTCATGCCGGTGGCCCAGTTTCCGGGGGAGCGCAACTGGGGCTATGACGGCGTCTATCCCTATGCCGTGCAGGTCAGCTATGGAGGAGCAGCGGGCCTGAAGGCGCTGGTCAATGCCTGCCACCAGCAGGGCCTGGCGGTTGTTTTGGACGTGGTCTACAACCACCTGGGGCCGGAGGGGAACTACCTGCGGAACTTTGGCCCCTACTTCACCGACAAGTACCGCACCCCTTGGGGGGAGGCCCTCAACTTCGACGACCGCTATTCCGACGGCGTGCGGGAGTTTTTCCTGCAAAATGCCGAATACTGGCTAGAGGAGTTTCACCTGGACGGCCTGCGGCTGGACGCGGTGCATGCCATCTACGACTTCAGCGCCCACCCCTTTTTGCAGGAATTGGCAGAGCGGGTGGAGGCCCTGGAGGCGCGCACGGGCTGGCCCAGGGTTCTGGTAGCCGAAAGCGACCTCAACGACGTCCGCCTCATCACCCCCCGCGAGCAAGGGGGCTACGGACTAGATGCCCAGTGGTGCGACGACTTCCATCACTCGGTTCACACCCTGCTTACCGGGGAAAAGACAGGCTACTACCAAGACTTCGGCCAATTGGAGCACCTGGCCAAGTCCTACCGCGAGAGCTACGTCTATTCTGGGCAGTACTCCCGCTACCGGGCCCGCCGCCACGGCAATTCCGCTCTCGCCAGGCCGGGCTCCCAGTTTGTAATCTGCATCCAAAACCACGACCAAGTGGGCAACCGCAGGCTGGGAGAGCGCCTCAGCCAGCTCACTTCCCTAGAGGGCCTGAAGTTGGCCGCCGCCGTCCTGCTGCTGGCTCCCATGCTGCCGCTGCTGTTTATGGGGGAAGAATATGGGGAGGTGGCCCCGTTTCTCTACTTCATTAGCCACGGGGATCCCGACCTGGTGGAAGCGGTGCGGCAGGGACGCCGCCGCGAGTTCAGCGCCTTTGCCTGGCAGGGGGAGGTGCCGGACCCGCAAGCGGAAGAGACCTTCCTGCGCTCCAAGCTCAACTGGGAGCTGGGCACTGCTGGCCACCACCAGGTCTTGCGGCGGTGGTACCAAACCCTCATTCACCTGCGCAAGACCCTGCCGCCGCTGCAAAACCTGGAGCGGAGTTCGGTGGGGGTGGAGCTGTTTGCTCCAACCGGCCTGGCCCTGCACCGCCAGCAGGGATCCCAAGCCGTTCTGGCCCTGTTTAACTTCAGCTCCGACCAAGCAGCCACCTACGCCCAATGGCCCAACGGCCGGTGGGAGAAGCTTCTAGATAGCGGCGACCAGGGATCCTCGGCAAAAAACCAAGGGGATCCCGTTGAGGTGCCGCCCTATGGAGTGGTGGTGTACGGCCAGTGATCCCGACCGCAGCCGTAGCGCCAGGCCTCGCGCCGCCGCTGCCAGAAGTAGTCTTGCGGGGCCCCTTCCAGGCGGTCGGCTAGCCTTTGCAAGAGCTCGTAGAGGCCGAGGGCGCCAAAGTGGCCCGCCCAGGCCACCAGCTCCGGCAACCCCAACCGGGGCAAAAGTGCGGCCACCAGGGCTGGATCTTGCCTCATCACCCCCCACAGTGCCTGAGCCAAGCCGCCAAACTGCACCACATCCTGCAAAAAGGGCTGCACCACCTGGGGGCCGGCGGCAACCATGGCCTCAAACACTCTGCTCAACAGGCGGTTAATGCTGTTGGGATCCCAGTTTTTCTCTCCCAAAGGAGGGATCATCGCCTTCTGAAAAAGCCAGGTTACCGCCAAATTAGGCTGGTAGGGCTGCAGCAGGGCCAGGGCCGCCTGCTCCAACTGCCGCTGCACCAGCGCCTCGTGGATCCCCTGCTGCAGGCGATCCAGATGGCGCAACATCGCCCCAAAGCCGCCAAAGCTCAAAGGCGACTGGCTGCCGCTGCTGTCGCCAACCGCCAAGAGGCGATCCCAAGGCAGTTGCAGCGGGCTGCGGCGGTAGGCGGGGAAAACACCACACAGCTTGCGCAGCCAGCGGATCTGGGCCAACTCGGCCCCCTGGTAGGCAGGGAGCAGCCGGCAGTAGTCCTGCCAAAGCCTCTCCAGACTGGGTCGGCGGGGATCCCGGTCGCAGTAGGTAAAGAGATAGGTGGTGCGGCCATCGCGGGCGGGGAAGGCCTCCCAAAAGGGCTGGTAGCCCTCCTGGGCGGGGGTAAAGCTGTAGAACAGATCCCCAGTGGGTTGCTCCGGCAGCCCCTGGGCGCAGGATCCCACCACCAGACAGACGCTGTCCGGCGGCTGCCCTTGACGGGCCTGGGCCAAGATGGGGGAGCGGTGCCCCATGGCATCCAGCAGCAGTTGGGCGCTGAGCTGGCCGGTGGTGGTTTGGATGCGGATCCCATCGGGGTGGACCGTGGCGCCCAGAAACCCGGTTTGCTCCCGCACCTGGCCCCCCCAGGCCAGAAAATGCTGCTTGAGGAACTCCAGCAAGCTGACCGGATCCACGCCCACGTTCAGCACCCCTTCCACCCACCAGGTGGGGCCCTCCCCAAAGCCAATGCGCCCCCTGGGGTAGTGGGTCACCTGCACCGCCTCCCACTCTGTCGAGGTGAGCAACTCCAGCTCTAACAACACCTGCAGCTCCTGCCGGGAGGTGTTCCACTCCTGCTCCCGCCCCCGCAGGCTCCCCCGCTCGATGAGGATCACCCGCCAGCCCCGCCGGGCCAAAGCCGCTCCCAAGAGGATCCCCAGGGTGCCGCCGGCAATCACCACATCGGCATCCCGGCTGCCCAGGCGCTCAGAACAGCGGTGCACCACCGCCGCGGGCAACGCCGTCTGCCCCTGGCGCAGGGATCCCCACCAGGCCTCCGAGGCGGGCAGAGCTTCAGGCGAAGAGATGAGTTCAGCCATGGCGGGAAGAACCGACAGAAGCGTTCCCTCTAGGCTAGACCAGCCCGCGGCTGTGGAGGCGACGGTGGATCAAAGCCAGCGTATCCACCTCGCCCACGTTGCCCGGAAACAGCACCACCGGCAAGTTGGGAAAGCGGGGGTGATCCGCCGGCGTGAGCACCATGGAGACCCCTGGGTAGATCTGCCCCAGCAGCCGCACTGCCGGCAGGTTGAGGCCGAGGCTGAGGGTGTCGTTGGAGGTGATGCCGCCCTTGCTGACCAGGTAGCCCATCCCCTCCGGCAGCCCCTGCACAATGGCCATCAACAAACGAGAAACCCTCTGCCCAAAGGCCAGGCGTGCCTCTGGGGTGGCACCGTCGAACCTCACTTCTTCTCGGCTGGTGTAGACCACCGGCGTCAGGCCCTGCTCGTAGGCGCGCTGGACTTGGCTCAAGAGGGCCGGCAGCAGCTCCGCTTCCCGCCCCGGTTCCAACAGGCGCTTCACCTCCACTTCAATGCCCTGGATCCCTGGCTCCTGCAACAGGCGGGCCAACTGCTGGCTGGACTTTTGCACATGGGATCCCACGATCACCACCCCTGGCCGGTCGGAGCGGACAAACTGCCCCATTTGCTCTGGCGGAACCGGCTGCGGCGGCAACTGGGCTAGAGCCGTCAAGAGGCTGGCGGCGCTGCGAAACAAAAAGCGCTTCCCCTGCTCCAGAGCCGCCCAAACATCCTGGGCAAAACGATCCAGATCCGCTTGGGTTTCTCCATCCACCACACAGCAGACATTCCCCTCTAGACCCAAAAGCTGCTCCAAACAGCCGGCGCGGATCTGCTCCAGCGTCAATCGCACCACCTGCTCAGCCTGGATCCGCCCCTGGGTTTTCTCCTGCACATAGTCGGGCAAATAGCTGTGGTGGTAGCCGAACACCGCATCGCGGGCAAACTCCGTTTCATGCACGGGCACCCAGCGGCCCTCCACCCGCAGGTAGTGGACGCTGTCGCGGGTGATGCGCCCTCCCTCAAAAAAAGCCGGCACCAGAAAATGGGCATCAAAAGGCCCCAGCTCCGCCGCCATGACATCGGTTTCCAAGGGGTAGTGCCCGCGCAGCGTCGAGTCGGAGCGGCTGACAAAGAGGGCCCGCTCCCACCCCAGCTCCCCCATGGCCTGCTTGAGGGCCCGGCAGACCGACCGTGTCACCTCGGCAGCCTTGGCCGGCGGCAGGGATCGCGTGTTGGTGAGAATGAAGCGAATTGGCGAGCCATCCTGCAGGCCCAGCTTGAGCGTTTCCGCATCCCAGCGGGTCAGCAGCAGGCAACTGTGCACGGTCTGGGATCCGGTGGGATCATCATCCAGCACGACAATGGGGGGACGAGTCATCGGAGTATCTCAATCCAGAACGACAGCATAGCCCCAAGCCTCCAGGCGGAGACAACCTCGCAACACCCCACCCGCTTGCACCCCCTCCTTATCATCCTCTCCCAAATTGGCCGCTCCCTCGATCCCCATCCTGTTTTTTCTCTTGATTCGAGAGAAGTTTGCCATGATTGAGATCTACCGGTGCAATCGACTGGCTTCGGGGGCCGCCAACAGTGGCAGCCACTCCCTCCCACCTACATCCATGGGGAAAAAGCCATGGGGCAAGCTGAGCTGCAACTTCAGATCAAGCGGATTCAGCAGGACGTGCTGCGCATGGGGGCGCTGGTGGAAAAATCGGTGGTCTTGGCCCAGCAGGCCCTGTTTGAACAGAACTTGGCCGCTGCCGAACAGGCCATCTCCCAAGACAAGCAAATTGACCGTTTTTATCGTCAAATCGAGAAAGATTGTATTAGCTTGATCGCCTTGCGCTCGCCGGTGGCACAAGATCTGCGCTGGATCAGCGCCCTGATGCAACTGGTGCGGGATCTGGAGCGGATTGGCGACTACGCCAAAGACTTGGCCGAAGTGGCCTTGCGCTTGGCTTTCTACCCGCCGCCGCCGGAGCTGAGGCACATTCGCGTGATGATGCAGCGCTGCCAGAAAATGCTCAGCCATAGCCTGGCGGCCCTGACGGAGTTGGATGCCGAGCTGGGCCGACAACTGAAGCGGGAAGACGACGCCGTTGATGAAGACTACACCAACCTTTACAATACGTTGGCGCAACAGTCGGACATCAGGGGATCGATCGAGCCTATCCTGTTGATGTTGCTGGCGATCCGCTACCTAGAACGTCTGGCCGACCACAGCACCAACATCGGTCAGCGGGTGGCTTTTATCGTCACCGGCCACCGAGATTAACGCCAACGGGTTGAGTCTTGCCCTGTCTTAACCCCCCTTCTTCCCTCCTCCTTTCCCTGACACCCAAAATGGACTTCTCTCGGATTTTTCAGCATTTTCTCTCTCAGGAACAATGGACCGACAAAGACACACTTCTTGCTCTCTTGCCATCCCCTGATCCAGAAGCGCAGGAAATGCTTGAGATTGCCCTCGATGGTCTGGTGCGGGCAGGGTTTCTCGAACGCACAGGGGATCCGCCTCGCTATCGGCGTAGGCCGGATGAATCCCTGGTGGTGGGGCGCTTGCGCTGTTCCAGCAAGGGCTTTTGCTTCGCCATCCGGGATGAGCCGGGGGCGGAGGATGTGTACATCCACGGCAGCAACCTCAGCGGCGCTTGGAACGGCGACCAAGTGATAGCCCGGATCACCAAAGAGGGCAATCGCCGCCGCAGCCCGGAGGGAGAGGTGGTGGCCGTTATGGAGCGGGCCAACCCTACGCTGGTGGGCCGCCTCAAACAGACGGAACAGGACTTTCGGGTGGTGCCTTTGGATGACCGGCTGCTGTTCGAGCTGGCCTTGACGGAGGGATCCCCTGCCGAGCTGGCGGAAGGTCGGGTGGCCTATGTGGAAGTGGAGCGCTATCCGCTGGGAGATTTGCCCCCCGTGGGCACGATTCGCAAGATCTTGGGCGACGGCCCGGAGGCCTCCATCGATGCAGATCTGGTTTGTTGCAAGTACGACCTGCCGCAGGAGTTTCCCCCGGCGGTGCTAGAAGCCGCGGCCGCCCTGCCCAAAAAGCTGAGCCGCTCCGACCAAAAGGGCCGTCGCGATCTGCGCGATTGGTTTTGCATCACTTTAGAACCCTTGGATCTGCAGCACCCCCACGGCCTCGAGCCCAACGTGGCCGTCTCCCTGCAGCGGCAGGAAGAGGACAACTGGCTGCTGGGGATCCACATTGCCGACGTGGCCCACTGGCTGGATCCTGAGCATCCTCTGGAGCAAGAAGCTCAGCAGCGGACGGCCACCGTTTACCTCGACACGAGGGTGTTGCCTCTTTTTCCGCCGGAAGTGCACAGCCGCCTGGCTCTGTTGCCGCAGCAGGAGCGCTTGGCCTATTCGTTGCTGTTAACCATCGACCCAGAGGGGGTGGTACAAAGCTTCGAGATCCATCCCAGCCTGGTGCAGTCGCGGGCTCACCTCTCCTATGGCCAGGTGCAGGCCCTCTTGGCCACCGCTGCGGATCTGGGCCCTGAGGAGGAGGTGCCAGAATTGATGGCCCTGCTGCAAAACCTGCTCCGCCTCAGCCAAATCCTGCGGGTCAAACGTCACCAAGCGGGCGGCTTTGACCTGCCCCTGTTGGATTTGCTCACCCCCCACTCCGCTGACGAGAGCGGCTACGGCCCCCTTTTGATCAGCGATCGCCTCGGCGCCCACGCTCTGATGACCGAGGTGCTGCTGCTGGCCAACCAAACCTTGGGCCACCATTTGCGCCAATTGGGGATCCCTTCCTTGGCCCGCGTGCAGTCCGCCCCCACTGCCGAGGCCCTGCAGAACTTTTTGCGCCTGGCCAACGCCATGAAGCTGGATCTGAATTTGCAGGATCCAGAAGCCGTGACCTTGGCCGATTGGCAGCGGATCTGTGTCCGCATCACCGCCCCCGATGTGTTGGCCGCAGGGACTAGCCCAGCCTTGGTGGCCCAGTTGTTGGCCACTTTGCCCCCCGTCGAGTATTGCCTGCAGCCTCTGCAGGAGCCCCTCGGCCATTTTGGCTTGGGCCTTAAAGAACCCTACGCCACCTTTACGGCCCCTTTACGCCGCTATGCCGATTTGCTGAATTTGCGTGCTTTGCACCTGGCCTTGAGCAAAGGACGGGATCGCCGCAGCCCGCGCTCCAAAACCGTGGTGGATCTGCACGGCCCCGGCGGCTACGGCCAGATCGACTGGCAGGTGTTGCCACCCAAGCTGCAGGAGGAATGGCAGGCCTTTCTCCAGGCGCAACTGCCCAAAATCCAGGAGGGGCACCGGATCCGGCAGCACGCAGAACGGGAGCTGATGGGCCTGAAGCGCTCTGAGTTCATGCAAAAACATCTGGGGGAGGTGTTCCCCGGCCTGATCATCGGCGTCCAGAACTACGGCTTTTTTGTGCAGGTGGATCCCATCTTGGCGGAAGGGTTGGTGCGGGTCAGCACCCTGAAAAACGATTGGTACGAGTACCGCAGCCGCCAGCAGGCCCTGGTAGGGCGCAAGAGCCGGCGCCAGTTCCGTCTGGGGGATCGAGTGGAAGTGCAGATTAAAAACGTCGATTACTACCGCCAGCAAATTGATTTGGCAGTGATCGGCGAGGGCCGCCCCTGCGAAGAAGAGGAATAAGGCGGGGATCCCTCCATCGATCGAGGGCAAAGGGGGCGGTTGTTGCGAACTCTGGCGCGGCCAAAATGGGCGATACCTGAATTATCAGGATCCCTTTTCCCAAGCGGGGGCCGAGATGGCCGCTTCCCCTGCTGTCTTCCTATACACTGTAGTAAAAAACCTGCCGAACTTCTATGCAGCCCACCAATCCCAACCAATTTACCGAGAAAGCCTGGAGCGCCATTGTCCAATCCCAGGATGTAGCCCGGCGGCACCAGCAGCAGCAACTGGAAACCGAGCATTTGCTCATCTCCCTTCTCGATCAAGAAGGGGGTCTCACCCAGACCATTTTGCAGCGGGCCGGCCTCGATCCAAGGCTGGTGCGGGACAAGGTGGAAAGCTTTATCAACCAGCAGCCCAAGCTGGCGCGGGTGGATCAGCTCTACCTGGGCCGCGGCCTGGAGACCACGCTGGATCGGGCTGAAGAGTTTCGCAAAGAATACGAAGACGACTTCATTTCGGTAGAGCACTTGCTTTTGGGAGCCCTGGACGACGAGCGGGTGGGCAAGCGGGTTTTAGCACCCCTAGGTTTGACCGTCGAGCGCCTCAAACCCGTTATCCAACAAGTGCGGGGCAAACAGCGGGTTACCGACAAAAACCCTGAGTCCCGCTACGAGGCCCTGGAGCGCTATGGCCGCGACTTGACCAAGGCCGCCCGCGAAGGGAAGCTGGATCCGGTGATCGGGCGGGACGACGAGATCCGCCGCGTCGTTCAGGTGCTCTCCCGCCGCACCAAAAACAACCCGGTGCTCATCGGCGAACCCGGCGTGGGGAAAACCGCTATTGTCGAAGGTCTCGCTCAACGCATCAACCGGGGAGATGTGCCGGAGTCGTTGAAAAACCGGCGCGTCATTGCCCTAGATATGGGCTCCTTGATTGCTGGCGCCAAGTACCGCGGTGAGTTTGAAGACCGCCTCAAAGCTGTGCTCAAGGAGGTTACCGAATCGGAAGGGCAGATCATCCTCTTCATCGACGAGCTGCACACCGTGGTCGGGGCGGGGGCTGCCGAGGGGGCGATGGATGCCGGCAACCTGCTCAAGCCGATGCTGGCCCGGGGCGAATTGCGCTGCATTGGCGCCACCACCCTGGATGAGTACCGCAAACACATCGAAAAAGACGCCGCCCTGGAGCGCCGCTTCCAGCCGGTGTATGTGGATCAGCCCTCCGTAGAAGACACCATCTCCATCCTGCGCGGACTCAAAGAGC
Source organism: Synechococcus sp. H55.11 (assembly GCF_047462475.1). NCBI lineage: Bacteria > Bacillati > Cyanobacteriota > Cyanophyceae > Synechococcales > Synechococcaceae > Synechococcus > Synechococcus sp. H55.11. The sequence goes on along the minus strand of NZ_JANSJI010000018.1, from coordinate 3,992 downwards.
GCTACGAGCTGCACCACGGGGTCAAGATCAGCGACTCGGCCTTGGTGGCGGCAGCCGTTCTCTCCAACCGCTACATCTCCGAGCGCTTTTTGCCCGACAAGGCCATCGACCTGGTGGACGAAGCGGCAGCCAAGCTCAAGATGGAGATCACCTCCAAACCCGTCGAATTGGATGAAATCGACCGGCGCATCATGCAACTGCAGATGGAGGAGCTCTCCCTCAAGAAGGAAGACGACCTCGCCTCCAAAGATCGCCTGGGCAAAATCGAGCAGGAGCTGGCCAACCTGATGGAGCGACAGCGGGAGCTCAATGCTCGTTGGCAGATGGAAAAAGAGGCCATCGAGCGGCTGCAAAACCTCAAAGCCGAGCGGGATGCCGTCAAGCTGCAGATTGAACAGGCAGAACAAAAATATGACCTCAACCGCGCTGCCGAGCTCAAATACGGCAAGCTGATGGAGCTGGAGCGGCAGATCCAAGAGCAGGAGGCCCACCTGGCCAAGCTGCAGGCCAACGGTGAGCCCTTGCTGCGGGAGCAGGTGACGCCCGAAGACATTGCCGAGATCGTCTCCCGCTGGACCGGGATCCCGGTCACCAGCTTGATGGAGTCGGAAAAGCAAAAGCTGCTGCGCCTGGAAGCCCACTTGCACCAGCGGGTGGTGGGCCAGGACGAAGCGGTAGCCGCCGTAGCCGCTGCCATTCGGCGGGCCCGGGCCGGCCTCAAGGATCCCAACCGACCCATCGGCTCGTTCCTGTTCATGGGGCCCACCGGCGTCGGGAAGACCGAGCTGGCTCGCGCCTTGGCGGAGTTCCTCTTCGATACCTCCGAAGCGATGGTGCGCATCGACATGTCCGAGTACATGGAGAAGCACTCTGTCTCCCGCTTGATTGGGGCTCCGCCGGGCTATGTGGGCTACGAAGAAGGGGGGCAGCTCTCGGAAGCGGTGCGGCGCCGTCCCTACTCGGTGGTGCTCTTTGACGAGGTGGAGAAAGCTCACCCCGATGTCTTCAACATCCTGCTGCAGGTGCTGGACGATGGCCGCATCACCGACTCCCAGGGGCGGACGGTGGACTTCAAGAACACCATCATCATCATGACCAGCAACATCGGCAGCGAGCTGATTCTGGAAATCGGGGGCGATGAGAGCCGCTACGAGGAGATGAAAACTCAGGTGCTGGCCATGCTGCGGCACCACTTCCGGCCGGAGTTCCTCAACCGCGTGGATGAACTCATCATCTTCCACGCCCTCACCAAAGCGCAGATTCGCCAGATCGTCAGCCTGCAGATGCGGCGGGTGGAGCAGTTGCTGGCGGATCAGCAGATTGAGATTGTCCTCACCGAAGAGGCCAAGGACTACCTGGCCGAGCTGGGCTACGATCCCGTGTTTGGGGCCCGACCCCTCAAGCGGGTCATCCAGCGGGAGATCGAAAACCCCATCGCCACCAAGCTGCTGGAAAACGAGTTCCTGCCCGGCGACCGCATCCTGGTGGATGTGGCCAACGAGCGGCTGGTCTTCCGCAAGATTGGCTCTCAGCCCAGCCAAGAGCCGCCTGCTGCTGTAGCCGTCAGCTAAGTTGGTTAGAGGCTAATTACCTGGTCAGGTGGGTTGTCTTTTAAGGCCGCGTAGAGGTCGGGAAAGCAGCCCACCTGTACGCCTTTGACCACATTCTTGGGAACACAATAGCCCGGCTCCTTGCGCCCCTGGCCCTTTGAGTCGCACCACTTGGGTTCCCCTTCCGCCAGGTTGCGCTCCAGGGCGCACAGGTCACACATCATCAGCAAAATCTTTTGCGCTTCGGCAATCTTGGCCAGGCGCTCGCCAATGGGATCCCCCTGCCGCAAGACAAAGCAGTTGTCGTCAAAAAAGAACATGCCCACCACTTCCACGCCGTGTACCCCCGCTTCTAGCTGCGGCAGGATCATCTGGCCCAGCTTGTAGGTGCCGCCGCGAGGAGTGATGAAGACGTAGGCAACTTTCATGGCCGCTCCTTAGGTGTTTTCCAACTTGATTATCATCGATTATCGCTTTCAAAGTAGCACAGCTTACTGAAAGGGCGTAAGACACTCCCCAAGCATTCCTCGCCACTATCCTCGCCCCCAGCCCCTCTCCCAGCCCTCACCCCCAGCCCCTCTCCCAGAGGGAGAGGGGAGTTAGAGCGGCGCGTTCGCGACAGCGTTGCGTAGCAATAACGACGTAACGAACCGTTTCATTGCTATTTGAAATGACTATAAGACTATAAACTGAGATGGGATCTGGAGCTCTGCTCCTCTTGCCTAGGCAGGGAGAAGCCGAAGCAGCTCAGTGTTCAACCGCCATCTTGAAAGGTTTGAACAGGTGCAACCTCGAAGGGGATCCCCCTAGCGCCGAAAGGTTAGCGCCTGGCCGCGCACCGAGGGATCCACCTGACCGTTTTGAAAGGCGATCTGCCCGCCCACAATTGTGAGCAGCGGCCAGCCCACCAGCTCCCAGCCCTCAAACGGGCTCCAGCCGCATTTGGTGAGCAGCTCTTCCCGGCGCACCGGCTGAGGCGTGTGGCGATCCACCAATACCAGATCGGCATCGTAGCCCACCTGCAGCCGCCCCTTGTTGGGGATCCCGTAGAGGCGGGCCGGCGCCTCGCACATCCACTGCACCACCTGGCGCAGGGTACAGCGGCCCTGCTGGGCTGCGGTCAGCATCAGGGGCAAGGCCGTCTCCACACCGGGCATGCCAGAGGGGGAGTGGGGGTAGGGCTGGGCCTTTTCGGCCAGGGTGTGGGGGGCATGGTCGGTGGCGATGCAATCAAGGATGCCGTCGTGTAGCCCCTGCCAGAGCTGGTTCAGGTTAGCCGGATCCCGCAGCGGCGGGTTCATCTGGACGAGGGATCCCAGGCGGGCGTAGTCGGCGGTGCTGAGCAGCAGGTGCTGAGGGGTGACCTCGGCGCTAACCCAGGCGGGTTTGTGCCGGCGCAGCAGCTCCACCTCCAGGCCGGTGGAGAGGTGCAAAATGTGCAGGCGGTGGCGGTAGCGGGTGGCCAAGTCCAAAGCCCGTTGCGAGGCAATCAGCGCGGCTTCTTCATCCTGAATCAGGGAGTGAACCGCCACATCTGTACGTCCGGCAAAGAGGGCCCGCCGGGCTTGAATCCGCGAGTGATCTTCAGCGTGGACGGCGATAACAAAATTGGGATCCGTCTCGGCAAAGATCCGCTCTAATGCCGCTTGGTCATCCACCAGCAAGGGGCCATGCATGGATCCCATGAAGATCTTGATGCCGCAAGCCCCTTGCACCGTTTGCAGCTCTTTAAGGTTATCGGCGGTGGCCCCGATGAAAAAGCCGTAGTTGACCACGCACTTGCTGGCGGCCCGGGCCAACTTGTCATCCAGCGTTGCCTGGTCGATCGTCAGCGGATCCGTATTGGGCATCTCCAGAAAGCTGGTTACCCCACCGCGAGCGCAGGCCCAGGATCCCGTCTGTAGGTCTTCTTTGTGCTCCCGGCCCGGCTCGCGAAAGTGAACCTGGGGGTCGATCACCCCCGGCATGAGGGTATGGCCCTCCGCGTCGATAACCCTAGCCACCCCTTCTGCCGAGAGATTCTGGCCGATTTGGGCAATGCGCCCCTCCCGCACCAGCACATCTCCCAGCCAGGGATCCCCTTCCGGCACCAATAGCTCCGCATTGCGGATCAGCAGACTGTCAGACAAAGCGCCCCCGAGACAACGCTAATTTCCCAGCCAGAATATTCAGAATACTTTATCAAAATACCTTGGAAGACTGGCCGCCAATCCGGCACCTCACTTCCGACTCAGCGCTGGCGCGACAGCGCAAAAGGGCCTTGACTTGACATCCTCTCCACGGCTGCGGCTGGCTTCCAGGCAAAGGTCTAGATGGCTCTTTCTGGTAATCTAAGTTGGGGGTTTAAGATCGGTAGGTGTTGCCCAGCATCCCTTACTCCATTCTCTCTTTGTCTGGGGCTGTAGCTCAGATGGATAGAGCAAGCGCCTCCTAAGCGCTAGG
>NZ_JANSJI010000017.1:0-10787 GCF_047462475.1 Synechococcus sp. H55.11 | reverse complement strand
GCTCACGCGACCACCCCCGGCCCCTCTCCCTGAGGCCCAAGCGCTCCGCGCCGCTCACGCGACCACCCCCGGCCCCTCTCCCTGAGGCCCTCACCCCCGGCCCCTCTCCCTCTGGGAGAGGGGAGTTAGGGTGGTGCGTTCGCGACAGCGTTGCGTAGCAATAACAACGTAGAGAAACGTTTTTTTGCTATTTGATTTTGCTATTTGATAATGACTACTCCTCCAGCCGACGACACTTGTGGTAGCCCCTATCCGCCGGCGGCAAAGGTGGCCATCAAAATTAAAGAGAGCAAAATGCCCGGAAAGAGCAGCAGCACCAAGGTTAAAAACTCAGAAAGGCTCATGACAGCACAAAGAACAACAACCGAGGGCACCAGTCCCCAACCTAGCGATTCCGGCAGCCCTTCCCATCCTCCCTTTGGGATCCCTTAACAGTTGCAGCCGAGGGCGGCTTTTGAGGCTTTTCCCCTTCTGCCGGCGATATCCTGGCAAAGGGGAAGTCTTCTTCAAGCACTCCGATGGGCATCCAAGGCAAGCGCATTGCCGTCGAACCCGGCCACCTCCGACCCTGGCTAAAAAAGGCAGTCTTGGCAGGGGGTGGCGAGCTGGTGCCGCTGGCCGAAGCGGAGGCGCTGGTGTGGGCAGATGCCTTTGACGTGCCCAAGCTCAAGCAGTGTCTTGCCGAAGGAAAGGGGATCCGCTGGGTGCAGTTGCCCTGGGCAGGGGTGGAACCTTTTGCCCAGGCAGGGGTTTTGGATCCCGCCTATGTGTGGACCTGCGGTAAGGGGGTGTACGCTCAGGCGGTGGCCGAACATGCCCTGGCCCTCACCTTGGCCGGCCTGCGGGATCTGAAGATCCGCGCTTTGGCCCAGACTTGGCAGGCGGGATCCGGCACCAGCCTCTGGGGCAGCCGCGTGGTCATCTTTGGGGCGGGGGGCATTGCCCAGGCGCTGATCCAGTTGTTACAGCCCTTCCGCTGTTCCATTGACGTGGTGCGGCGCAGGGCGGATCCCTTGCCAGGAGCCAGCCGGGTGGTGACGCTGGCAGAACGGCAGGCGGTGCTGGCAGGGGCGGATGTGGTGATCCTGGCCTTGGCCCTCACCCCGGAAACAGAGGGGATCATCGCCCGGCGGGAGCTGGAGCAGATGGGATCCCAGTGTTGGCTGGTGAATGTGGCAAGAGGCAAACACATCGTGACCCCCGACTTGGTGGCCGCTCTGCAACAGGGGGTGATTCGCGGGGCCGCCTTGGATGTCACGGATCCTGAGCCCTTGCCGGCTGGGCATCCCCTCTGGAGCTTGCCCAATTGCCTCATTACCCCCCACACAGCCATTACCGACGCCATGATTGTTCCTGCCCTCTCCGAGCGGGTGCGGGAAAATGTGCGCCGCTTTCGGCTGGGGGATCCCTTGCTGGGAGTGGTGGATCCGGTTTTGGGCTATTGAGCCCTCACCCCTTGGGAGAGGGGAGCTAGGACTCGCGGGGGGCCATCTCCTGCACGCGAGCGGCGATGGCCTCGGCCATCTCTTGCGTGCCGACGGGCTCCCCTTGCGCCAGGTCATAGGTGACGTATTTGCCTTCGGCAATGACCGACTGCACTGCCGCTTCTACCCTCGCGGCGGCTTCCCGCTCGCCCAGATAGCGCAACATCATGGCCCCGGAGAGGATAAGGGCAGAGGGGTTGACCTTGTTTTGGCCGGCATACTTGGGCGCCGAGCCGTGGATGGCCTCAAAAACCGCAATGCCATCCCCGATGTTGGCCCCTGGCGCCACCCCCAGCCCGCCGATCATGCCGGCGCACAAGTCGGAGATGATGTCCCCGTAGAGGTTGGTGAGCACCAGCACATCGTAGAGCTGCGGCTTCTGCATCAGTTGCATGCACATGTTGTCCACGATGCGATCTTCAAACTCGATGTCGGGGTACTCCTGGGCCACCTCCCGCGCCACCTGTAAAAACAGGCCGTCGGTAAACTTCATGATGTTGGCTTTGTGGACGGCAGTTACCTTTTTGCGGCCGTTTTGGCGGGCGTATTCGAAGGCAAACTTGACAATGCGGCGGCTGCCGAAGTCTGAGATGGGCTTGATGCCGATGGCGGATCCCTCGCGGATGGGTTTGCCGGAAAGGCGCATCATGGCTTCCCGCGCTTGGATGGCTGCCGGTGTGCCCTGCTCAAACTCGATCCCGGCGTAGAGATCTTCGGTGTTTTCCCGCACCACCACCAGGTCAATGTCTTGAAAGGGGCTTTTGATCCCCGGGATGGACTTGGCCGGGCGCAGGTTGGCGTAGAGATCCAGCTCTTTGCGGATGGCCACATTCACCGAGCGAAAGCCGGTGCCTACGGGAGTGCCGATGGGCCCTTTGATGGCCAGCTTGGTCTCTCGGATCGACTCCAATACGTGGGGCGGTAAGGGGGTGCCGTATTTCTCGATCACCTCCACCCCTGCCTCTACCGGGATCCATTCCAACCCAACCCCGGTAGCCTCCAAAACCGTGGTCATCGCCTTGGTCACTTCCGGGCCGATGCCATCCCCAGGAATCAAAGTCACACGATAGGCCACCGATGCTTCTCCTCGCAGCGTGAAAACTCCGTCTTGCCGGCGGATCCCCCCATAGATAGGTCAGATAACCGGGGATCCCCTAGGCTTCAATGACTATAGAACAGGTTGAGAGCGAAAATGCTGCATCCGCTACCTTGTCAATGGGCGGGGCCGGGGACGAAATTAGGGAGTTGGGGGCAAGGGAATCCGCAGCTCCACGACCGTGCCACTGCCGAAGCGGCGGTTACGCCAGGCAATGGCGGCCCCGATCAACTCGGCTCGGTAGCGCATGTTGAGCAGCCCATGTCCATGGCCAGGCATGGGATCGGCCCCACCCTTGGACTCCGGCATACCGCAGCCATCGTCGATGATCTTCAGCTCCAAGTGGGTGCAGAGAGCCTGAGTATCCTGCCGGGGCTGAATGATGAGATCGATGCGCCGTGCCCCTGCATGTTTGACGATGTTGTTGAGGGCCTCCTGCACGATGCGGAAAATGTTGCTCTGGCAGGCGGGGCTGAGGCGGGAGAGCAGGCCATCGGCTTGGTTGTCGAAACGGGTGAGGAGGGGATGCGGGGATCGCTGGGCGGCCCGTTCCAGGAGGCTGCGCAGGGCCGGGCCCAGGTTAAAGGCCCGCATGGCCGTCGGCTGTAAATCTTCCACGATCCCCCGCAACTCGGCCATGGTTTCCCTCAGTTGGGCGCTCATGGCCTGCAACTGGGTCTGGACAGCGGGGCCAACGGCTGGATCCCCAGAGAGCTCCTGAATCTGGCGAGATAAAGCTCCCAGATCCGCCAAGGTTTGGTCGTGGAGATCGGCGGCCAAGCGACGACTTTCCGCCTCTCGCCCCTCGGTTAGACCCCGCAAAGCTGCTGCTGTCGCCTCCTGACGGCGAACTTGCTCGTAGAAGGAGGCCCGCTGCAAGGCCACTGCCGTAATGTCCGCCAGCGCGTTCACCAAGTCCGCGTCTCCGGGAGCAAGTCCGACGGCATCGGCGGTTTTGCCGGGCTCAACCGACGGCATGAACGCACAGAGCACCCCGGCCACCTGGCGAGCATCGGTGACTATCGGCACAGCCAGCAGGGAGCGGATGCCGTTCTGGAGCAGACTTTGGCGTGTGTGGGCAGGCAGCGGGAAGGTGTGGACATCGGCAATCAGCAATGTGTCTAGCTGGCGGTAGCAATTGGCCCAGATGAGCTGGCCCAGCTCAGGGGGCAGAGTCTGTCCCACCTGGGAAGGGATCCCCGGCTGACGACGATACTCCTGGTGAATGGCCAGGGGCTCTGGGGGAGAAGCAGATGAAGGCTGCGGAGTTGCAGGGGGCGCGATAAAATCGCAGCGATCCACCTGCAAAGCCTCTGCCATACCCTCGAGGGCAATCTGCACCACCTGCTGGGGATCATAGGTGCCGCTGAGGCGCTGGGCGAGCTGGCGCAACAGGCTTTCTCGCTGAGCCGAGATGCGGGTCTGCTCGTACAGTTGCGCCTGCTTGAGGGCGATCCCTGCCTGCTCGGCCACGGCTTCCGCCAACTCCAGATCCTCCGGCTGCCAAGGAGAAGGGATCCGGGAGCCGCGCAGCAGGGCAATCCCCCCCAACAGCTCCTGCTGCCGCTGCGGATGGTCATACAAAGGTACCCACAACAGCCCACTTCCCTGCCGCTGCGGCTGCAAGTCATCCGGCACCACCACCGGCTCCTTCAAGGTGGCCAACAGACCGGCTGCCCAGCGCAACCTGGCCTGAATTGTCTCCGAGAGTTCTGGGGATCCCATCAGCAGGGCATCCAACGAGGACTCCGTGCCGCTCACGAGAACGGACGGATTAAGCTGCGGCGCATAGAGGCCCACGGGGCACAGCAGCTCCTGCTCCGGCTGCCAAAGGGCCAAGATACACACATCCGCCTGAAAAGCCGCCCCGATCTGCTGGGTGATCGCGTGGAAGAGGGTGGTGGGATCCAGGCTGGAGCGAATCGCCGCTGTGATCGAGTGCAACAGCGCCAGCCGTTCCGTCTGCTGATGGGCATGCTCGAACAAGCTGGAACGGGTCAGGGCAATCGCCAGTTGATAGGCCACCGAGCGCAACAGGTCGATCTCCTCCGGCTGCCAAGGATGGGGTGTAGTGATGTATACCCCCAGTAACCCGATCATCCCCCCCTGCACACCGGGCCGTCCTCTATAGGGATCCCTCCCGCCGATCTCCGCTCCCACCGACTGCACCGGGATCAGCACCGCCGAGCGAGCTTGTAGCGCCTGGAAGGCAGCCAGCCCCGCCGGCGGCAGGAGATCTCCATCCGGCGGCAGAGGCAGGGCGATTTGCACCACCTGCCCCGCCCGCAAGCGCTCGCAAAGCGAGCCAAAGTCTTGGATCCGGTACACCTCTCGTAGGCAAGGGGCTAGTCCAGGGCTCAGGGCTTCGTGGGTGACCTGAACCGTCTGCTGGTCCGGGTTGAGACTGTAAAAACAGCAGCGGCTCAGCCCCTGCACGCCTTTCGGGAGAAAGGCCTGTTGTAGCTCCCTCAGGGCAGTGCTGACGATTTGATCCCACTGCAAAAAGCGGTGAACAGTGCTGGTGATGCGGTTGAGCAACGCCTCCCGCACCGCCTGCCGGCGGCTGCGCTCCAGCAGTTTGGCATTGATGATGGCGCTGGCCGTATAGGAGCAGAGGAACTTTACCACCTCCACAAAGCTGGCCTGCAGAGGGATCCGGCTCAGCAGGGCCAAAGCGCCCAGCCGCTCCTCCCCGCGGTTAATGGGGTGGGCGACAAAGCCCCGCAGGCCATTAGCCCTCACCCACTCCGGGGCAGGCATCCAGGCTTCTTGATCCGGGTTGTTGCTCAAGAGGGGCAACCCTTGCTGGGCCACACGCCCCATAGGGCTGTCATCGGGGTAGATCCGCTCAATTTGATCGTGGGCAGGGCTGACCAGGCCGGCATGGGCCACCGACTGAAAGCAGCCCTCCTGCGGGTCGAAAAACCAAAGGCGGGCGGAGGCCACGCCCAAGCGGCTCACCATCTGCTGCACCAGGGTCTGGGCCAACCTGCGCAAGCCCTGCTCCAGCACCTCCGGCTCTGCCGCTTCTGAGGATCCCTGGGAAGAGAGAAGCACCAGTTCCTGGACGATTTGGTTGGCAGCTTGGAGCTGGATCAACAACGAGGAATCTGGATCGACACAAGCCTGCAAAGGCATAGCAGCAAGCAATCAAAAACTTGAGCAAACTCAAAACTTCAGTCAGGCAACCAACTTCTGCACCGCCTCCAGCCGCCCCAAAGCCCAGCCCCGCCGCTGCAGCAGCGCAAAAGAGGCCATCAAATCCGGCCCCTGCAGATCCCCTGTCAGGGCGGCCCGCAAGCTTTTCATCAGCAAGCCCTTTTTCATGCCCTGACTTTTGGTTACTTGCTCCACCAGCGGCTTCAGGCTGTCTGCGGCAACGGGCTGGGGCAACTCGGCAGCGGCCAACGTGGCCGCCGTGGCCGCCATGGCTTCCGCCACCCCCGGCAGGCGCAACTGTTCCAAAGCTGGCAAGGTATAGCTAAGGGGCTCTTGAAACAAAAAGCGGCTGAGGGGAGGGGCCTCGGTCAGGCGGTCGATGCCCTCGGCAACGAGGCGAGCCACATCCTCCAGCCAACCGGGATCCGGCACGGATCCCAGGTCAAACCCCGCCGCCTGCCAAAAGGGCGTCAGCCGCTCCACCAATTCTGCCGGCGAGAGCTGCTTGATGTACTGACTATTGATCCAGTTGAGCTTGTCCCAATCGAAGCGAGCAGCGGCCCGGTTGACCCGGTCGAAGTCAAACTGTGTAGCTGCCTTTTCCAACAAGAAAAGCTCTTCCCCATCTGGGGGCGACCAACTGAGCAAAGCCAAGTAGTTTTTGAGTGCCTCCGGCAAAAAGCCCATTTGCTGAAACTCTGTTACCGAGGTCGCCCCATCCCGCTTGGAGAGCTTCTTCCCTTCTGGGTTGAGGATGAGGGGGGAATGGGCAAATTGCGGCGGTTCATGCCCCAGAGCGCGGTAGAGCAAGATCTGTTTGGGTGTGTTGCCGATGTGGTCTTCGCCGCGGATGACGTGGGTAATGCCCATGTCGATGTCGTCCACCACCACCGCCAAGTTGTAGAGAGGATAGCCATCCGCCCGCGCGATCACCATATCCCCCCCCAAGTCCTGGGTGTTCCAGGTGATGGGGCCGCGGATGAGATCCACCCAGGACACCTCCAGGGGCTCCTCGATCTTGAAGCGGATCACCGGCTGCCGGCCCTCGGCTTCGTAGTCGCGGCGCTGTTCCTCGGTGAGAAAGCGGTGGCGGTTGTCGTAGCGAGGGGCTTTGCCGGCGGCCTTTTGGGCGGCGCGCATTGCTTCCAGCTCCGCCTCGCTGACGTAGCAGCGGTAGGCCAGCCCCCGTTCCAAAAGCTGCTGCACCACCGCTTGGTAGCGGGCGATGCGGTTGGATTGGTAGATGGGCCCTTCGTCCCAGTCCAGCCCCAGCCAGGCCAGCCCCGCCAAAATGTTGCGGGTGTAGCGGGGGGAAGAGCGCTCGCGGTCGGTGTCTTCAATGCGCAGGATGAACTGGCCGCCGTGGCGGCGGGCATACAGCCAGTTAAACACTGCCGTCCGGGCGGTGCCGATGTGCAAATTTCCAGTTGGACTGGGGGCAAGGCGAACGCGAACACTCACAGGCTTATGGATCCCAAGCAGAGCATCTTGATCCTAGTCGGCGGCGGGATCCCTTGTCATGTTGGGGGCTGCAAGTGGTTGCCAATTGAGGCATGTCGAGTAGAATCCGCCTTAGCTGCCGGTCAACAGGTAGGCTCCCCGGGGGTAAAAGTTGGTGGGCAACGCCCAAATCTCGCTTTTTTTTCCGGTGTTGAGGAACAAGCTGTAGCGTAGGAGGAATCACGGCACATGCGTCTGGCCTTAGCCATTGTTCTGGGTTGTCTAGCTGCTGGGATCCCGGTTGGATCCGCTTTTGCCCAAATCGCCTATCCTTCCTACCCAGTGGGGGATGCCCTGGATGAGATCCTGCTAGATAGGGGCAAAGATGTGGATCCAGTGATTTTCCCTGAAGAGGTGGTGCGCTCCCAGGCCCGGCGAACCACCGCCTTCTTCACCACTTTGCTCAACCAGCGCGCCAACATCCCACCCCTGCGCTCGCTGGATCTGCCCAGCCCCTACCAGGCCTCGGTTCGTACCCAGGCCGGCTACTATCGCGTCACCCAGACAGAGCCTGTTTTGGATTCTGAAATCTTGCGCTAGAGATATCCAGGGTTCGCTCCAGCAGCAGTTCGCTCTTGTGGCCGAAAAGTTGGGTCTGGAGCCCCGTTCTGCCCCTACGCGGAGGCAAGCCGGTGGGGCGGCTTTTGGCTTGCATAGCGGCGAGAGCACCGAAAAACCCAAACGGCTGTCTAGGGGCTGTTTGCGCAGTGTTGCCCGGCAACAGCGGCTCCGCCGGGACGGGGAATATGTCAAAATTCGGCAAGAACCCTCGAGTGGTCGCGATGATCCCACCGGATGGATCCCCTCTTTCTTCGGTTGCTGCCTGGCATAGCCTCCCCCTTGCCGCCGCCATCCAGAAGTTGCACACCGATCCCGATCGTGGCCTCACCGCTCAGCAAGTGATCCAGAGGCAGCGGGAATTCGGCCCCAACGAGCTGATCTCCACCTCTGGCCGCAGCGCCTGGCAGCTCTTTCTCGACCAATTCCGCAACGTTATGCTGCTGATGCTGATCGCCGTGGCGGCGATCTCAGCGACTCTGGACTTGCAGGAAGGCGAGTTCCCCAAAGATGCTCTGGCCATTCTGTTGATCGTCGGCCTCAATGGTCTGCTGGGCTACTTGCAAGAAAGCCGGGCGGAAAAAGCGCTGGCGGCCCTAAAAAAGCTGGCCTCCCCCAGCGTGCGGGTGCAGCGGGACGGGCTGTGGCAGGAGATCCCCGCCAGCCAGTTGGTGCCAGGGGATCGGGTGCTGCTGGAAGCGGGGGTGCAGATCCCAGCCGATGGGCGCTTGGCGGAAGCGGTGAACCTACAGGTGCGAGAGGCGGCCCTGACCGGAGAGGCGGTACCGGTCACCAAGCAGGCTGATTGTGTCCTCCCCGAAGACACAGAGCTGGGCGAGCGGCGCAACATGGCCTTCATGGGCACCGAGGTGCTGCAGGGGCGAGGGATCCTCTTGGTTACTGCCACCGGCATGAACACGGAGCTGGGCAAGGTGGCCAGGCTGCTGCAGACGGTAGAAAACGAGCCCACTCCCCTGCAGCGGCGCATGAGCCAGTTGGGTAATGTGCTGGTGTCGGGATCCCTGGCCTTGGTGGCGCTGGTGGTGATCGTGGGGCTGCTCCAGGCCGGGAGCATGGCGCCTTTCACCGCGCTGCTGGAAACTTCCCTCAGCATGGCCGTGGCGGTGGTGCCGGAGGGGCTGCCGGCTGTAATCACGGTTACCTTGGCCATCGGCACCCAGCGCATGGTGCGCCGCAACGCCTTGATCCGCCGCCTGCCGGCCGTAGAGACCCTGGGATCCGTCACCACCATCTGCTCCGACAAGACCGGCACCCTCACCGAAAACAAAATGGTGGTCACCGACATCCTCACCCCCGAGCGCCACTACCAGGTCAGCGGCAGCGGTTACATTCCCAAGGGATCCTTCTACTGCGGCGGCCAGCCCATCGATCCCCAGAGTGCCCCCGATTTGCAGGCCTTTCTCAGGGCGGTGGTCTTCTGCAACGATGCCCTGTTGCAAGCCAATCTCTCAGCCCAGCGCGGCGCTGCCCCCACCTGGTCAATCCTGGGGGATCCCACCGAGGCCGCCCTGCTGGTGGCTGCCGCCAAGGCCAACCTGCAGAAAGCCTCTTTGCAAGAGCAGCACCCACGGGTGCAGGAGATCCCTTTTAGCTCGGAACGCAAGCGCATGAGCGTGGTGGTGCAAGAGGAGGGCAGCTACCGCGTCTACGTTAAGGGATCCGCCGAGCTGGTGCTGGAGCAGTGCACCTATATCCAGAAAAGCGGAACTTGGCAGATGCTCTCAGAAGCCGATCGCCAGGCCATTTTGGGCGCCAACAACCGCCTCGCCGGCCAGGGCATCCGGGTTTTGGGGGTGGCCACTCAGCAGTTGCAGCGGATCCCGGAGAACCTGGAGGAGATCGAGCGCAACCTGGTGTGGCTGGGCCTAGTGGGCATGTACGATCCCCCTCGGCCCGAAGCGCGGGAAGCGGTAGCCCGCTGCCAGCAGGCCGGGATCCGCACCCTGATGATTACCGGCGATCACCAACTCACCGCCATCGCTATTGCCCGCGAGCTGGGCATCCTCGACTCCGAGAACCAGGCCATTGATGGGCGCACCCTCTCCCGGCTGAGCTTTGAGGAGCTGATGGAGACGGTGCAGAGGGTCAACGTCTACGCCCGCGTGGCTCCCGAACACAAGCTGCGCATCGTGCAGGCCCTGCAAAAGCAAAACCAGTTTGTGGCCATGACCGGCGATGGCGTCAACGACGCCCCTGCCCTGCGCCAAGCGGATATCGGCATTGCCATGGGCATCACCGGCACCGATGTCAGCAAAGAGGCCAGCGACATGGTGCTGCTGGACGACAACTTTGCCACCATCGTGGCGGCCATTGAAGAAGGGCGGGTGGTCTACAGCAACATCCGCCGCTTCGTGAAATACATCCTGGGTAGCAACATCGGCGAGGTGTTGACCGTGGCTGCTGCACCCCTTCTGGGCCTAGAGGACGTGCCGCTGACGCCCCTACAGATCCTGTGGATGAACTTGGTAACCGACGGCTTGCCTGCTCTGGCTTTGGCAATGGAGCCGGCGGAGCCGGGGGTGATGCAGCGTCCCCCCTTCAACCCCAAAGAAAGCATCTTTGCCCAAGGGCTCGGCGCCTACATGGTGCGCATTGGCGTCGTCTTTGGCTTGGCGACGATCCTCATGATGGGGATTGTGGAAGCCTACATCGTTCACTGGCGCACGATGGTCTTCACCACCCTGTGTATTGCCCAGATGGGCCATGCGCTGGCGGTTCGCTCCAACGACAAGCTGACCATCGAGCTCAACCCCTTTTCCAACCCCTACCTGCTGGGGGCGGTGTTGACCACTTTGCTGCTGCAGTTGGCCCTGCTCTATGTGCCCTTCCTACGCGACTTTTTCGGGACAGAAGAACTGACCCTCACTGAGCTGCTCATTTGCGTCGGCTTTAGCACAGTAGTGATGGTCTGGGTAGATCTGGAAAAACTCTACTGCCGCTGGCGCCCCCGTTAACCGGCTAGCTTCCAT
>NZ_JANSJI010000016.1:0-2803 GCF_047462475.1 Synechococcus sp. H55.11 | reverse complement strand
GCAGCGGTGATCGGCCCTGCCTTCAGGGTATTGTTGACAAAATTCACAATCTTGGTGGAGTCGCCCGTGTTGAGGGTGCAGGCAGCAAAGAGCACCGCTGCATCCTTGATGGTGACGGAGGTCTTCACCCCGTCGTAGTAGAAGGCGATGCTGTCGGTGGCGGGGGCTGCCGTCTCGGGCAGTTGCGCTGAGATGGTGGAGGGCACCTGCGTGGCGGTGGGCGTGTCGGCAGAGCAGGCGGCCATCACCCCTGCCAGCGAGGAAGCCAGCATCAAAGAGGCCAGCGCAGAGGGCAAGTTGGGCTTGAAATCTTGGGTAGCCATTGCAAATCTCCATTGAGAAGGTTTTAGTCCAGGCGAAGGCCTCGAACAAACGCCGCCCAGCTCACTTCCGGGGAAAGCCTTGAGGGAACAAATCTGGGAATGGCTCAGAAAGTCCAGAGACATCTTACCCAAAGGAAGAGCTAAAAAACATAGCTCTTCTTCCTCCGATCTCACCCCAAGCAGCCGTTGTGATCTGTGATCTATATCAATAAACCAGCCTGGCCCCCTTCCCCCCCGCATGCGGGGGGACAGAGGAGGATCCGTGCTTGGCTTGCCAACTGCAGGGCCACTCAAAGCCCCCGGCTTTGGCCGGGGGGGAACCCGAGTAACCTGACCTTTGGGCAGCCCCAGGCTAGTTCACGTTAATGGGCGGGCCGAAGTTGAAGTAGGTGGTGCTGCCGGGGTTGGTGGTGTTGTCGAAGACGCTGAGGGTGAAGCCGCTGACGCTGATTGGCTGCGGCGAGGCGATGGCCGGCGTCACCCGGATCTGGCCGCCGAAGGGGATGGTAAACGGTGCCGCAAAAATGGCTTCGTTGCCCGACACCGATGTAGAGGTGGCGATCACCGGCGACCCCCCTACACCCGTCACCGTCACCGTCGCGCTGGCAGACAGGCCGGGAATGGTGATCTGCGGGCTCACTGGCAGCGTGACGGGGCCCACGTTAATGGGCGGGCCGAAGTTGAAGTAGGTGGTGCTGCCGGGGTTGGTGGTGTTGTCGAAGACGCTGAGGGTGAAGCCGCTGACGCTGATTGGCTGCGGCGAGGCGATGGCCGGCGTCACCCGGATCTGGCCGCCGAAGGGGATGGTAAACGGTGCCGCAAAAATGGCTTCGTTGCCCGACACCGATGTAGAGGTGGCGATCACCGTGCCATCGGAGCGGGTAACGGTTACCGTGGCGCCAGCAGACAGGCCGGGAATGGTGATCCGCACGCCGCTGGGAGCGGGCCGGAAGAAGCTGTCAAGCTGGGTTTGGCTGACGTTGATGCCCGGGATCTTCAGCGTGCCGGCGATGAACCCGTTGATCTTGTTGGCATCAGAGCCGACTACGCTTGCTGCAAACAGCACTGCCGCGTCGCTGCAGTTGACGGTGCCGTCGCCCGTGAAGTCGGAAATGGCCGGCTTGAGCGGGTCGCCCAGCCCTGTGACCTCGGCAGAGGTGAGCGGCGGCTGAAGCTTCAGAGTGGTGTTGGCAAAGCTGATGATCTTGGCGGCGTCGTTGGTGTTGAGGGTGCAGGCGGCAAAAAGCACGGCTGCATCCCTAGCCGTGATCGAGGTTTTCACGCCATCGTAGTAGAAGGCGACCCCCTCTTCCGGCACCTGGGCCGTAAGGGTGGGCGGCACTTGCGTCACCTGGGGTGTTTCGGCAGAGCAGGCGGCCACCGCCAGCGAAGAGGCTAGCAGCAGCGATCCAAGAGCAGAGTTCCTAGAAGGCTTGAAGTTAGGCTGAAACATTGTTCTCTCTCACACGAAGAACTGCTCGACGAAGCGCGTCAGCTTCGCCCCCTCTATACTAATCTTAAAAAGTAATCAAGTTGCCTGAAGAGCAATCGGCCCAGCTCTGACCGGGGTCTAGTCTTGGCTTAGGAGATAGGTGATGGCGCGGTTTTGTTGCTCGACCACCTCGCGCAGCTCGGCAATGGCCTCAAAAACTCGCCCGATAGCCTCCGTATTCTGGGCAATGGCCTCAAAAGCTCGCCCAATGGCCTCCGTATTCTGGGCAGTGGCCTGGGCATTGGCCAGCGTCTGCTGAGCAAGACTTCCAGAATGGCCTCCACCCGCTCCAACATGGGCTGCTCTTGCCAGCTTGGGAGACGATCCCAGCCGCAGCCCACCCGTGAGGCAATAATCCCCGTTGAATTCACAGGCTAGGCAAGCAAGCGCAGAGCGGGCTTGGGCTTCCATCTCTCGCTTCTGCGCCAACTGCAAGAAAGGCTAAACGCCAGCGTAGAGACTGGGCTATGAAGTTGGCCCGGTGTGTAGTAGTGTCTGACGACCTCGTGGCGTACGAGGGAATCTGGCGAAGAACCACCGCCTGGCCAAGTCTATCCGGGACGCAGCTTGGTCTTTGTTTGTGCAGTGGCTGGACTACTACGGCAAGGTGATGATTGCCGTTCCGCCGGAGTACAGCAGTCAGGAGTGTCCTGGGTGCGGGTACCTGGTGAAGCAGACTCTTTCCACTCGCAGCCACCGCTGTCCAAAGTGCGGGCTGGTGCTGTGTCGAGACGCCAACGCAGCGCTTAACATTCTCCGCCGAGCACTGAGGATGACGGTAGGGCATAGGGGAACCGCCGGGCCCCCCTTTCATCCCCCCGTGTACGGGGGGACAGAGGGGGGAGTATGTCAATGGAACTGGCAGGGGCCGTTGTGGCCGTTGGGGCAGATGGTGGTCTCGTCCGTGAGGACATCGGTGGTGATCGCGTTTTTGAAGTTGGTCTGGCTAAGGTTGGCGCCGCGCAGGTCCTGTCGGATATACACAACT
>NZ_JANSJI010000015.1:0-10925 GCF_047462475.1 Synechococcus sp. H55.11 | reverse complement strand
AGCGGTCGGAGTCGGGTAGTTTACAGGCGCCGCTGATCTTGAAAAACTCAAGCCTGCTGAGCGACAGGGATCCCTCGATTCAGGCGATCCAACACCTGCAACTGCCGGTGGAGCATTTCCACCCGCGGCAAGTGGATCCCGGCTTGTCGGGCATAGCGCAGTGGGTTGCCGAAGATTGCCTGCAGTTCCAGAGGACGTTTGCGCTCGTAGTCGATCTTCATGCTGGTGCGGTAGGGAGCCATCTTCTCGGTGTTGGTGAGCATTTCTGGGATCAGGGAATCGGGAAGCAGGCGATCACAGGCCGCCGCTCCCTGGATCACCTCCTGCATCAGCGTTTCCGCCAAAGCACGAGCCTCAGGGTCGCGGATCATCTGCTGCGTGTCGGCGTTGAACACCACCGAGAGGCCGTTGAAGGGAATGTTCCAGACCAACTTTTGCCAGCGGGCCAACATCAGATCCGGAGAGAGGGTGGTGGGGATCCCTGCCCGTTGAAAATCGGCTTGAACTTGTTGAAGACGGGGCGTGATCCCTTGGGGGGCATAGTTAGGGCCGTATTCTGCCAGCAGCACCGACCCATAGTCCAGATGATGAATGTGGCCGGGGCCAACCTTGTTGGAGCTGATGAAACACAGGCCCCCCATGACTCGTTCAGGGCCGACGCACTCGGCAACCTCCGGCTCCGCCCCCAGCCCATTTTGCAGCACGATCACCACGCCATTCTCGGCCAACACGGGCGGGAGCAACTGCGGCAGCAGGTGATTTTGGGTGGCTTTCAAAGCCACGATCACCCCTTCGCAAGGGGGCATGTCCTCTACTGCTGCGTAGGCATTCACCTGCGGCAAATGAAAATCCCCCCAGCAGGACTGCACCCACAAGCCGTTTTGGCGAACATAGTCATAGTCGCTGTGCAGCAGAAAATGCACCGCAAAGCCTGCCTGTTGCAATTTCGCCCCATAAAATCCTCCCAGGGCGCCCGTGCCCAAAACAGCGTAACGGCGGGTCTCCGGCAACCAAGACATAGCGGTGAGTTGCGGCAGATCATCCCCAAAATACCCCAAGCACCAGCTTAGGGATCGCTCTTTGCTGTTTGGTCTATCAACAACACCCGCTCTTCTGCATCGGTTTCCCGCAGATGAACCCTCACCCTTTGCTCAGGTTCCGTGGGAAGCTGGTAACCGCAGTAATCCGGTTGGATGGGGAACTGGCGGTGACCACGGTCGATCAGCACGGCCAAGCGCACCCGTTCCGGTCGCCCAAAGTGATGCAGGGCTTCCAGAGCCGCGCGGACGGTGCGACCGCGAAAGATAACATCGTCCACCAGCACCACCTCCTGGCCAGTCAGATCCCGGGGCATCTCGCTGCGATCCGGGGTGCGCAGCCCGCCGGCGCCCAGGTCGTCTCGGAAAAAGGTAATGTCCAGCTCCCCGACCTGGGGCGGGATCCCCAGTCGAGCGGCAATCCGATCCCGCAGGCGGTAGGCCAAGGGGACTCCGCGAGTGCGAATGCCGATCAGAGTGAGCTTCTGGGGGTGGGGGTGATCCCTGGCGATCGCTGCTGCCAGGCTCTCGATCAGCCCGGCCACCTGCTGCGCATCAAAGACTTCGATCGTAGACATGGATCCCGGTCGCTCCCTCACCGATCGCAGATCTGGTCTGTAGAAGGCTCTGACGCGAAGCAACCCAGTCTTTGAGTTCGCGCAAAGCGTAGTGATACCCGCCTCTGCATGTTGCAAGCCACTCCAGCAGTTGGGCTTGCTGTGTGGCATCTGGGCAGATTCGGTAGGTGTAGTGCATGGTCAATATGGGGTCGTTTTACCACAACCGGAGTGGGGTGGTAAATGCTTGCTTCGGGGGCATTGAAAGCAAGCAGCGAGACTCCATGTATCCCGGCGCTGTAGCTTGCTTCCCGCAGGGTTGCTACGCATACAGCGCGGGACTTATGTTCTCGCGCTCTTGGCAGTTAAGATCAAGGGCTAGGCCGCAGCAGAGGAGCTGTCCATGCAAGTGGAGTTTCGCGAGTGCGATCCGGGAAATCTCTGGATCTGGTTTGAGTTTGCCGAGCCGCCGGTCGAAGCTGAGCTGGAGTACCTCAACGAGGTGCTGGAATCGTGGTATGTGCTGGGCAAGTTGGGAGGATTCAACGCCGAGCGCCTGGTGGCCCAAGAGGCGGAGGTGGATCTGAGCTATTTGGAGTACCCCAGCGACTCGGATCCTCTGCCCTCTCTAATGCACAACATGGGATCCCTAGAGGAAAAGGACAACTGGGCCCGCTGCTGGTTTGATCTGGGCACTGCCGATGCCTTGGCGCTGGACGTGTTGATCAACGCCTTGCGCACCCTTAGCCTCGAGTACATCCACCTCAGCCGCGTCATTATCGGCGGGCAAAACGAGGACTGGCCGACAGCGGATCCCGAGGAGGCGGATGACTACGATTTAAACGGCTATGTGCGGGATCATGTGGGGGAAGCAGGAGAGCTGGAATAGCCTCTACTCCAGGTAGCCCAGCTCTTGCATCTGCCGTACCAAGTCTGCATCGCTTTCCACATTTACCTTGCGAGGAGCCGTGCTGGGCCGGCGCGACTCTGCCCAGTCCAGCCACTGCCTCAAGGCTTGCCGCAGGCGGGTCAGCCAAGTTTGGGGGGAAAGGGAAGGGCTACCAGGCTCAGAAGGGATCCCGGCCAAGAGCAGATCCCGCAGTTCCGCCGGATCCTGCTCCAGGTTGTAGAGGCTGGGGCGATCTCCGGTTTGGATCAGCTTGGTCACCCCTTCGTAGAGGGCTCGGCGGGTGTCGTAACAGGCGCGCGCCTGCAGCAGGCTGTCGTTGCGGTTTTCCATGGCCCGCAGGAGAAGGTGGGGCGGGAAGGCCTCGCTGAGCACCACCCCCTGCTCCGGATCCTCACCGGCCAGGGTGCGGGTCAGGCTGAGGCGGGCGATCTCGCGGCGAAGCTTGAGGCTGATACGGGGGGCGCCGTTGGCTAGAGAAAGGCTGGGGCGGAAGCCGGCAGCTTCCAAGAGAGTATGAAAGAGGCGGCGGGTGGAAACGGGGGTGGCCACGCGCTTTCCTGCCGGAAAATAGCCGGGGTAATGCAGGATCAGGGGGACGCGGATTAGCTCTTCGTAAACCACAAAAGCATGGCCGACGAAGTCGTGCTCCCCCAAGCCTTCGCCGTGATCCGCGACGATAGCCACCAGAGTGTTCTGCTCCAGGCCAGTGTGGCGCAGGGTGGCGAAGACGGATCCCAGCAGGTGATCCTGGTAGGCCACCTCGGCATCGTAGATGTCCCTGAGCACCTGCGCTTGCAGGGGAGAAAGCGGCTGCGGCAGGGGCGCCATCCAGCGGTAGGGCTGGGCGTTGTACTGGCGCAAAAAGTCGCGCGCCTCGCGGTTGGTCTTGAAGTAGGGGGCGTATTTCTGCACAAAGGGCTCCGGCGGCCAGTAGGGCAGGTGGGGCTCCATTAGGTTGACGAAGCAAAAGAAAGGCGGTGCTCCGGCAGGGCGGCGGGCTATCTGCTGCAGGTAGCGGTTCAGGTCGGCGATGGAGGCAGCCGTGTTGCCCTTAAAGTTCATCAGGCGGGTCCAGAGGGAGGCAAACCAGGGGTGCAGCGCCAACTGAAAAAGGGTGTCGGAGCGGGCAAAGGCATTTTGCACCGGGTAGGAGAGACGGCGCCAAAACTGGGTGTAGGCGGCCAGCCAGCGGTTGAGGGGAGCCGGCAGAGGGTTGCCTTCGGGAGGGCGGGTGGGCAGGGCCCCGCCGTAGTTGTAGAAGGTGTCGAAGCCCCGCCGCAGGCCGTTTTTCAGGATCCCGACCAGGGGGTTGTTGCAAAAGCCCACGGTGGTGTAGCCGCCCAGCTTCAACAGCTCCGCCAGAGTGGGTAGAGCAGGGCTCAGCTCCAGGTCTGCCTGAACGGTTTGGTGGGTGCTGGGGTATTCCCCCGTAAACAGGGAGGCGTGGGAGGGGATCGTCCACTGGGCGGGGGCGATGGCCCGCTCGAAGAGGGTGGACTCGGCGGCCAGCCGATCCAGGTTGGGGCTGGTGGGCACTTGGCGGGCCCGCTCTTCCTCTGACCAGTAGCAGGAAAGGCGATCCGCCCGCTGGGTATCCAGCACGATCAACAGAATGTTGGGGCGTTCCCCCCAGGCGGTCTCTGCCATTGCTGAACTCCTCACCACAACCCACCCAACACGGTTCTTAAACTATCTTGACATGCTCTTGTTGGCCCTTTGTCGCCGGCTCCTAGGGCAAAGTGAGCCGAGTTTGGCTGTTGCCTTGGATCCGGGCGGTGTTGGCCTGCCAATCCAGGATCCCTTGGTCACCGCTCACAGTCAGGGCTTGTCCAGGCTGGCGGTAGCGCACATTGCCCAGGGCTTGGAGTTGGGTGGAGCCGATGCGCCAGCGGATCTCTTGGGCTTCCAGCTCTTGGCCGGTCTGCAGGGATCCCGTTCCGCCAACGGGAACGGCTTTGGCTTTCACGTTGCCCAGCAGGCGCAGCTCGGTCAGGGGCAGCGGGGCCCGCAACTGCTCGCCGCTGAGGCGCACCCTTTGCTGGGGGGCATCCACCTCGACTGCTCCCAACGCCTGCACCTCGCCGGCACCAAAGTTCCAGAGCAAGCGGCTGGCGGTCAGCTCCAGCTCCGGATCGCGATACTTGGCCCGCACCGGTTGGCTTGGATCCCAATTCTCCAGTTGCATCTGGGCCTGGCCAAAGTCGATGCGCAAACGATCCCCCCACAGGGATCCCTGGCCGTCCAACAGCTCCACCTGTACCTGGCCCTCGGCTTCGAGGAGGCGCTGTTCCGGCAGCCACTGCAGCCGCTCTGCCTGCAGGTGCAGGTTGTCCCGCTCCGATTCCACCACCACTTGGCCCGTCAATTCCAGCCGCCGCTCGCCAGGATAGGCGGATCCCCGCTCGGCCCGGAGGCGAATGGCGCGATCGTCTGCGTCGAAAAACTCTCCCTCGATAGACTGCAAATGGGCGGATCCCAACTGTACGGGAGTGGAGCCGTTTTCTGGGGGGGACTCGTATTCGGCCAGGCGCGCCCGCAAGCGCCAGAGCAGGCCACCGTCAGGTTTGGCCTGGGTGAGAGTGATGTTTTCGTAGATTAACTGGGGGGTGGAGATAGGCTCGCGCGGGACACCCGGATCCCTGCTTGGAGGTGGCTCCGGCCCACCACAGGCAGCGCTCAGCAGGGCCAAAACCACTAGCCAACCTGGGATCCGGGAAGAGTTGGGCTGCATGGATCTCTCTTGCGCGCTTTCTCCTACCCTAGCTCTACCCTGCCGCTGGGCCGGATGGGATCCCGCTTTAACAAACCCGTGGCATCATCAGGGCAGGGTATTGCGGGGGCAAGGGTGGCCCAACTGTTGCAGCTTTTTATCTACGGCCTCGTCCTGGGCAGCATCTACGCCCTGGGGGCGATCGGGGTGTCGCTGACGTTCGGCATTTTGCGTTTTGCCAACTTTGCCCACGGGGATCTGATGACCTTGGGGGCCTATTTTGCTCTAACGTTTGTCGGGTTGGGTTGGCCGATTGGGGTGAGCTGGATCCCGGCGGCCTTGGCGACGGCACTTTGCGCGGTGGGGATCGACCAACTGATCTATCGCCGCCTGCGCCGGGAAGCACCGGTGATTTTGCTCATTTCTTCTTTTGGCACGGCCCTGATCTTGCGCAGCTTGGTGCAGATCGTCTGGGGGCCCAACAACCAAGTGTACCGCAGCGGCATCCAGTTGCCCTGGCAGTTGGGGGGGCTGCGCATCAAGCCGGATTGGGTGGTGATTCTGGTGGGAACGGCCTTGCTGGTGGTGGCTCTGCACCTGTTTTTGCAGCGCACGCGGGTGGGCAAAGCGATGCGGGCCATGGCCGACAATTTTGACTTGGCCAAGGTGACCGGCATTGAGACGGAGCGGATCATCCTCTGGACTTGGGCCATCGGCGCCGCCTTGGCCTGTGTGGCGGGCATCTTCCTGGGCCTGGATACGCGGCTGCACCCCACCATGGGCTGGCGGCTGTTGTTGCCCGTTTTTGCGGCAGCCATTCTCGGCGGCATTGGCCGTCCCTATGGAGCCATTGCTGGGGGGCTGGTAATTGGCCTGGCGGAGGAGTTCTCGACTTTAGCGATCAATCCGGCTTACAAAACAGGGGTAGCCTTCGCCATTTTGGTGCTGATGCTGATCTTCCGGCCCACAGGGCTATTGGGGGGGCGGGCCTGATGTTGAGCTACGCCATCTTCTTTTTGGTTTTGGTGGGGATCTACGGCGTGCTGGTGCTGGGCCTCAATATCCAGTGGGGCTATGCCGGCATGTTCAACATCGGCGTGGGGGCCTTTTTTGCTGTGGGGGCCTACGCCAGCGCCATAGCCACGACGCCGCCCACCCCTGAACATCTGGGCGGGTTCAATCTGCCGTTCTGGGTGGGCTTTGCCATAGCAGTAGCCGCCGCCGGTGCGATCGCCTTCTTGATTGGCTTGATCACCCTGAAGCTGCGCTCCGACTATTTGGCTATTGCCACCATCGGCATTGCCGAGATCATCAGCCAAATCCTGAGGAACGAGGGCTGGCTGACCAACGGGGTGCGCGGCATCACCCGCATTCCGCGCCCCTTTCGCGGCTGGATCCCAGGGCAGGATACACTGCTCTACTTGGGCTTGGTGCTGCTGGTCTTGGCGGTGGTTTACTGGCTGAGTGAGCGGGCCTATCGCTCCCCCTGGGGACGGGTGCTGCGGGCCATCCGCGAGGATGAGCCGGCAACCCTGGCCGCCGGCAAAGATGTCCTCCAGTTTCGCCTGCAGGCGTTTGTGCTGGGATCCATGCTGATGGGGCTGGCGGGGGCGCTCTATGCCCACTTTGTCAATTTCATCAGCCCGGAAGCCTTCCAGCCGGAGTTTGCCACCTTTATCGTCTGGGTGATGTTGATCGCGGGGGGCAGCGGCAACAATCGCGGCGCCCTGCTGGGGGTGCTGGCCATTTGGGGGGTGTGGTCGGGCAGCGAGTGGTTGACCAACCGTCTGCCGCCCCAGTGGGCCACCCGGGCCGGTCCCTTGCGCATTTTGTTGATCGGGATCCTGCTGCAGGTAATTCTGCTTACCCGCTCCCAAGGGCTGTTGCCAGAACGCCCGCCCAAGCCTGTTTTGGACACTTCCGCCTCCTCCAAGCAGAACCCAGCAGGATAGGATTGGGTCGGCTCCAGCCGTTGTTGACGCTTTGAGACAACCCAGATCTCGGCCACCATGACTCCGCGCTCCAAGGAAACGGACTCCTCCTTGTCGCCCCGCAACCCCGATGCGACAGGTTGCCCCCCCAATGCTGGCCAGCCAGGGATCCCGACTGCGCCCATCCAGGAGGGCTATGCCTTGCCGGAGCACTACTTCAACCGGGAGCTGAGCTGGATTGAGTTCAACGCCCGGGTTTTGCACGAGGCCCTGGACGAGCGCACCCCCCTCTTGGAGCGGCTGAAGTTCCTCGCTATTTTCGAAAGCAACCTGGACGAGTTCTTTATGGTGCGGGTGGCGGTGATTCGCCGTCAGTTGGAAACAGGCGTGCTGCTGCCGACCCCCGATGGCCTCACGCCGCAGCAGCAGTTGCGGCAGATTTCCCAGCACCTGCGCCCCCTGATTCAAAAGGTACACGAGTGTTTTCGGCAGGAATTGGTGCCTAAGCTGGCGGAACAAGGCATTCACATCCGCGATTTTTCTGAGCTGGCCGAGCCGGAGCGGCAGGAGCTGCGGGAGTATTTCGACCAACGGTTGTTTCCCGTGCTCACTCCCTTGGCGGTGGATCCGGGCCATCCTTTCCCCTACATCTCCAACCTCAGCCTCAGCTTGGCGGTGGTGGTGCGGGATCCGGAAACCGGCAGGGAACACTTTGCCCGCATCAAGGTGCCCAGCACCCTGCCCCGCTTTGTGCCGCTGCGGGACGGGGTGAGCTTTGTGCCGCTGGAGCAGGTGATTGCCCACCATCTGGAAGCGCTGTTCGTGGGCATGGAAGTGCTGGAGTACTACCCCTTCCGCATCACCCGCGGTGCCGATCTGGAAATCCAAGAGGACGAAGCCGACGATCTGCTCGCGGCCATTCAAGAAGAGCTGCGCAAGCGCCGCTTCGGCTCGGTGGTGCGCATGGAGATTGCCAAGTCCATGCCGTCTGCCATTCGACAGCGGCTCTGCGAAGAGCTGCGCCTCGACAGCGACTCCGTGTACGAGGTGGATGGCCTTTTGAGCATGGGGGGGGTGATGGCTTTTCTCAGCCTGGATCGACCCGATTTAAAAGATCCTCCCTGGGGGCCCGTCACGCCGCCTCGCCTGCGTACCGCTTCGGTGAGCGACGAGCCGGTGGATATCTTCTCCGTCATCCGGGAAGGGGATCTGCTGGTGCATCACCCCTACGACTCCTTTGCTGCCAGTGTGGAACGGTTTCTGGAGGAGGCGGCCAACGATCCGCAGGTGCTCACCATTAAGCAAACCCTCTACCGCACCTCTGGCGATTCGTCGGTGGTGGGATCCCTCATCCAGGCTGCCGAAAACGGCAAGCAGGTGGCCGCTCTGGTGGAGCTGAAGGCCCGTTTCGACGAAGAAAACAACATCCTCTGGGCCAAGAAGCTGGAAAAAGCCGGGGTGCACGTGGCCTATGGCCTGCCAGGGCTGAAGATCCACTGCAAGTTGGCCCTGGTGGTGCGGGAAGAGGGGGGATCCCTGCGGCGCTATGTCCACATCGGCACCGGCAACTACAACCCCAAGACCGCCCGTATCTACACCGATCTGGGCCTGTTCACCTGCAACGAGACCCTCTGCAACGATGTAACCGAGTTGTTTAACCTGCTAACCGGCTACTCGCGGCAGCGGCACTTCCGCAAGCTGCTGGTGGCCCCCCGTACCTTGCGCCAGGGCATGGAAGCCTTGATCCGGCGAGAGATGCGCCATGCCCAGGCAGGACGCCAAGGGCGCATCATCGTCAAGGTCAACTCCCTCACCGACCCACGCATGATCCAAGTGCTCTACGAGGCTAGCCAGGCAGGGGTGGAGATTGATCTCATTGTGCGAGGCATGTGCTGCCTAAAACCAGGGATCCCGGGCCTGAGCGAGCGCATCCGCGTTATCAGCATCATCGGGCGCTTTTTGGAGCACTCCCGCATCTTCTACTTCTACAACGACGGCCAGGAAGAGTACTTCATCGGCAGCGCCGACTACATGACCCGCAACCTGGATCGCCGCGTCGAGGTGGTGACCCCTGTAGAGGATCCCCTGTTGCAGCAAGAGCTGAAGGCGATCTTGGAGATTTGTCTGACGGATAACCGGCAAGCTTGGGAGCTGCGCCCCGATGGCACCTATGTGCAGCGGCAGCCTAGGCCGGGAGAGCCGGTGCGCTCCACCCACCAACGCCTGATGGAGCGAGCCGCCAGCCGCCTTTAGCCCTCACCCCCGGCCCCTCTCCCTCAGGAGCGAGGGGTTTCGGCGGCTTCAGCCTCTTGATCCCCCAGCGCAATTACCTTCTCAGTGGCCTGCAACGAAGACTCCAGGCTCTCCAACTTTTGTCGGCTGGAGCGGTTCAGCCCCGCCTCAATACCGTTCGCCAAGAGCTGATCCAAAGAGAACCAGCCGCCGCCATTCACCGCAAAGGCCAAGAAGATGGCCGCGTAGATAGCCGATAGCTCCAGATAAGGAACGCTGAAGCCGGCCACCTTGATGTGGTGGAACATGGCCACCGCCATCGTGGCGAACAAACCCAACGCCGCCGCGCGGGTCAACAAACCCACTGCCACCAGCGGAGCTGCGATCAGTTCAGTATAGGCAGCTACATAAGCAAAAAAGATCGGGAAAGGCAACCCGATCACTTCTACATAAGCCGTTGCAAACCCCTCGATATCAGCCAGTTTGTCGAGGCCGTTGTGAATCATGAATAGCCCTGCCACCACCCGCAAGACAGTCCACGCCACTTGAGACCAGCGCGGGGCTACGCTGTCGTGACGCAAAACTGAGACAAACAGCACGGGAAAGCGCTGAGTGAGTGCCATAAGATGAAACCTGCAATGCAAAGATGCTAACTATTGTAACGATTCTAAATTTCTGTAACAAGGCCAGGGCGGGATCCCCCGCCTTGGAATGCAGAGGCCGGATCCTCGGCCATCGGGTTGGGGGTGGGCGCGGCAACAGAGGGGATCCCTGTGCCCGTCTGGACAAAGCTCGCCAGAGCAGTTCTCGAGTGCCTATCCTTAGGGGTGTTGGTGCAATTCTTTTGGCAAAAGTCCCGTGTCTTTGGGTCTCTCTAACAACTAGGTTCGTTTCTTCAGGCGGGCCATGATGCGCATTTCTATTCAGCCGGAGAGCGGGATCCCTGGCTCTGTCCAGCTCTTCAACTTACTCTGTTTTGGCATTGCCTGCGGGCAATTTCCTCCCGGCTATCGCCTGCCCAGCACCCGTCAATTGGCCATGCAAACGGGCCTGCACCGCAACACCATCCACAAGGTTTACCACCAACTGGAGGCCATGGGTCTGGTGGAAACGCGCGCTGGATCTGGCATTTACGTCAGCGGCTCCGCCCGCCAGGCGGTTAACCGCTCTTCTTGTAGTCTGGGCGAAAACCTGGATCGATCCCAACAAGCCCTGCAGCAGGTGCGCCAGGGCATCGATCAGCTTCAGCAACAGGGCTTTTCTCTGGAGCAGGTGCGGGATCTGCTGCTGGCGGAGATCGACTGGCGGTTGCGCTGCAGTGCCCAAGTGCTGGTGTGCGTGCCCAATCGGGATCTGGGCACAGGACAACTGATGGCCCAACAAATCCAACAGACTTTGGGCATCCGGGTGCAGTTGGTGCCCCTAGAGGATCTGGCCGCCGTGCTGGATCAAATCCATTCCGGCACTGTGGTGACGCTCCACTATTTTCTCAGCGCCGTCGAGGCCATTGCCCAGCCGCGGGGGGCCCGTGTTCTCCCGGTGGAGGTA
>NZ_JANSJI010000014.1:0-2888 GCF_047462475.1 Synechococcus sp. H55.11 | reverse complement strand
TGTCGTCAGCTCGTGTCGTGAGATGTTGGGTTAAGTCCCGCAACGAGCGCAACCCTTGTTCCTAGTTGCCAGCATTGAGTTGGGCACTCTAGGGAGACTGCCGGTGACAAACCGGAGGAAGGTGAGGATGACGTCAAGTCAGCATGCCCCTTACGCTCTGGGCTACACACGTGCTACAATGGCGCGGACAGAGGGCAGCGAACGCGCGAGCGGGAGCCAATCCCAAAAACCGCGTCTCAGTTCAGATCGCAGGCTGCAACTCGCCTGCGTGAAGGCGGAATCGCTAGTAATCGCAGATCAGCATGCTGCGGTGAATACGTTCCCGGGCCTTGTACACACCGCCCGTCACACCATGGGAGCTGGCCATGCCCGAAGTCGGAGCACCCGCCGAAGGCAGGGCTGGTGACTGGGGTGAAGTCGTAACAAGGTAGCCGTACCGGAAGGTGCGGCTGGATCACCTCCTTTTAGGGAGACCTACTGGGGACGGAGCCGAAAGCACTCAAGACGAGTAGGCAGTCCAAGTGTTATCCCAGGTTGGTCGGGGTTGAGGCGAGGGTTGACCACGGTTCTGGTGGGGCGGGCTATTAGCTCAGGTGGTTAGAGCGCACCCCTGATAAGGGTGAGGTCCCTGGTTCGAGTCCAGGATGGCCCACTGTCACCCCAGCAAGGCCCCAGCAGTCTGAGGATGACGGTTGAGGTGAGGCGACGGGAGCGGGAGTGGGTTGCCCTGGATTGGGGGTATAGCTCAGTAGGTAGAGCGCTGCCTTTGCACGGCAGAAGCCAGCGGTTCGAGTCCGCTTACCTCCACCATTTGAGGGCTGCCCTTGAGGGGAAGAAGAGGTGAACAATCGGGCTAAAGGGTTGAGCGTGGGCTCAGGTCTTTAGCCGGGTTGAACCGGCCAGCACTTTGAAAACTGCATAGCAAGAGAGCGTCATGCTTCCGAAAGTGGAAGCATGAAGCAGGTAGAACACCGATGTTTGTGGTTGTGGTCAAGTCAGTTAAGGGCGCACGGTGGATACCTAGGCACGCAGAGGCGAGGAAGGGCGTGTTACCGACGAAACGCTGCGGGGAGCTGGACAAAGGCGGTGATCCGCAGATGCCCGAATGGGGCAACCCGGCAAGGTGCAAGCCTTGTCACTCTTGGCTGAATCCATAGGCCAAGGGGGCGAACGCGGCGAACTGAAACATCTTAGTAGCCGTAGGAAAAGAAAACAAATGTGATTTCCTCAGTAGCGGCGAGCGAACGGGAAAGAGCCTAAACCGTCCAGCTACGGCTGGGCGGGGTTGTGGGACGACCAAAAGGTAGCCGGAAGGCTAGGCGAAGCAGTTGGAATGCTGCACCAAAGAAGGTGAAAGTCCTGTAGCCGAAAGCCGGAAGGCGCCGGTCGCATCCCGAGTAGCATGGGGCAGGTGAAATCCCGTGTGAATCGGCGAGAACCATCTCGTAAGGCTAAATACTCCTGCGTGACCGATAGTGAACCAGTACCGTGAGGGAAAGGTGAAAAGAACCCCGGGAGGGGAGTGAAAGAGAACATGAAACCGTGTGCCTACAAGCAGTGGGAGCCCGATTGAACGGGTGACCGCGTGCCTGTTGAAGAATGAGCCAGCGAGTTACAGCATGGGGCAGGTTAAGGCGGGAATGCCGGAGCCAAAGGGAAACCGAGTCTGAAGAGGGCGTTGGTCCTATGCTGTAGACCCGAACCTGGGTGATCTAACCATGGCCAGGCTGAAGCTTGGGTAAAGCCAAGTGGAGGGCCGAACCGGGTGATGTTGAAAAATCATCGGATGAGCTGTGGTTAGGGGTGAAATGCCAATCGAACCCAGAGCTAGCTGGTTCTCCCCGAAATGCGTTGAGGCGCAGCGTCGATGGGTACCTGGTGGGGTAGAGCACTGAATCGGTGCGGGCGGCGAGAGCTGTACCAAATCGAACCAAACTCCGAATACGCCAGGGTTAGTCGGCAGTGAGACGGTGGGGGATAAGCTCCATCGTCGAGAGGGAAACAGCCCAGACCACCAACTAAGGCCCCCAAGTCATCGCTCAGTGGTTAAGGAGGTGGGGGTGCTCAGACAACCAGGAGGTTGGCTTAGAAGCAGCCACCCTTTAAACAGTGCGTAACAGCTGACTGGTCAAGCGCCCTTGCGCCGAAAATGAACGGGACTAAGCGATGCGCCGAAGTTGTGGATGTCAATGGTAGGGGAGCGTTCCGCACTAGGGTGAAGCGGTAGCGCAAGCAGCCGTGGACGAGGCGGAAGTGAGAATGTTGGCTTGAGTAGCGCAAACATTGGTGAGAATCCAATGCCCCGAAAACCCAAGGGTTCCCCCGCAAGGCTCGTCCGCGGGGGGTTAGTCGGGACCTAAGGCGAGGCCGACAGGCGTAGTCGATGGAGACAGGGTGGATATTCCCTGACTGGCAACTGGAGCTGAAGAGGGACGCACAAGAGCAGGCCACACCCTAACTGGATTGGGAGGGGTCTACGGACCCCGCGTGGCTGAGGGGAGTGCCAAGAAAAGCTCGTAGGCGATGAAGGTTGTCACCCGTACCCGAAACCGACACAGGTGGGTGGGTAGAGAATACCAAGGGGCGCGAGATAACCCTCTCTAAGGAACTCGGCAAAATAACCCCGTAACTTCGGGAGAAGGGGTGCCAGCGCAAGCTGGTCGCAGTGAAAGGGCCCAGGCAACTGTTTACCAAAAACACAGGTCTCTGCTAAGTCGCAAGACGACGTATAGGGGCTGACGCCTGCCCAGTGCCGGAAGGTTAAGGAAGTCGGTTAGCGCAAGCGAAGCTGGCGACCGAAGCCCCGGTGAACGGCGGCCGTAACTATAACGGTCCTAAGGTAGCGAAATTCCTTGTCGGGTAAGTTCCGACCCGCACGAAAGGCGTAA
>NZ_JANSJI010000013.1:0-464 GCF_047462475.1 Synechococcus sp. H55.11 | reverse complement strand
ATGGCCCCGGCAGTGCCAGATCCCCCCACATTGACCACCACCACTCCGTTGGAGTTGGTGATGCCGCCGCAGGTCGGCGGCACCGCTTGTCCCGGTGGGATGAAAGCTCCCCCATCCCCATCAACCGCATCGCTCAGAGCCACTGGAGAGCCACCTGCCGGTGTCAAGGACAAGCTGCCTGCCACATAGCCAAGACCAGGGACGAGGGGATCGCACACCGTCAGCGTCGAGCTGGGCGAATCCAGCAGGAAGTAGATGGCAAACTGCACCCGCGCTCCCGGACGTACCGGCTGGTTGACGGCACCTTGCAGGAAGGTTGCTGCCCCGCCCGGCCAAGGGATCCCTGGGTTGTCGTTGGGATCTGTGGGCTCGTCGAAGAACTCACGGATGGGAAGGCCGTTGACAGCGCTGATCCGCTTCACCAGCCGGATCCCTTCGCTTGGGGCTGTCTCTTAAACACAACT
>NZ_JANSJI010000012.1:0-10961 GCF_047462475.1 Synechococcus sp. H55.11 | reverse complement strand
GTCGCTCTCGGCCCTGTCTGGCCTGTCCAATCAGGGTTCATGCTGATCCCCGTGAGCAGGAAGTTTCAACCTTCAGCAAATCTTTAGAGAAGTCGGAAGTGTTTTTGCCGGGTGAGTTGTTTAGAATGCGCTCATCCTTGCTGAGGTATGCAATGCTACGCCAGTTAGAGCGGATCCTGAAGCTGGACGTGCTGCTGCGCTCTGAGCAGCGGCAGACAGCCGCTTCGCTGGCTGAGGCTTTGGAGGTGAGCGAACGGACTGTTCGAGCAGACATCAGCTTCTTGAAGGATCGCTTTCAAGCCCCCATCAAAGTCAGCCGCGAAAAGGGATATCACTACACCGATCGGGAATGGCGCCTGCCGACGATACCCCTCACCAAGGGGGAACTGTTTGCCCTGACTTTGGGAGCGAGAATGCTGGAAGCCTACGCAGGATCGGCCTATGCCCCGCAGTTGCGCTCGGCGATTGGGCGGTTGGCGCAACGGCTTCCGGAGCAGGAGTGGCTGGATCTCCAGCAGCTAGCCGATGAGCGTCTCATCTTTCGGGCGGGGGCGGAAACCCATCTGGACTGGGAGATTTGGCAACAGTTGGAGGACGCCTGTCGGGAAAAAAGACGAGTGTGGATGCGCTATCGCACCGCCAGTCGAGGCGATCAGGTGTCGGAACGGAAGTTGGATCCCTATCTCTTGCACATCTACCGCGGCACCAATCCCTACGTGATTGGCTGGTGTCACAAAAGACAAGAGGTGCGCTGGTTCCGAGTGGACAGGATTCTGGCTCTCAAAACCTTGGCGGACACTTTTGAGATAGATCCCAACTTCGATGCTAAAGCCTATCTGGCAATGATTTTTCAGCATGAGGCGGGCGGGATCCCTCGCCAGGTGGGGATTTGGTTTGATGCCCAAACGGCACCCTTCATTCGGGAGCGGCGCTGGCATCCAACCCAAGTCATCGAAGAAAACCCAGACGGATCCCTGGTTCTGCGCATAACCGTGCAGGGGATGAATGACGTCAAGCGCTGGGTGTTGGGCTATGGCAGAGGAGCCAGAGTGCTGGAGCCCCCGGAGTTGGTGGACATGATGCGGCAAGAGATCTGCGAAATGAGTCAGCGCTACACCGACAAGGAGCCGTCGCCATGAATAAGTTTTGGGCCAAGACCGGACAGGGACAGTTGCGAGAAGATGGCCGACCTCTATACCATCCCGTCCTCTGCCACCTAGCCGATACGGCAGCCGTGGCCATCGAGATCGTGCAAACCTACCTCAGCCCCCTTGCCCGTCAGCAGCTCTCGGCAGGGTTGGGGCTGGAAGGGGATCCCTTAGCTCGCTTTTGCGGGTTCATGGCAGGCTGCCACGACCTGGGCAAGGTCAGTCCTGCCTTTCAGTTTCAAGTTGGCGAAGTGGGAAAAGCCCTGGTGGGATCCCGTCTCTACGATCTGTGGCGCAGCTATCCCAACACCGGCCAACCAACTCCTCACGGAACAGTGACCGCCGCAACCCTGCCCAGCTTTCTGGAAGAGCTGGAACTGCCAAAGAAACTGGCCCAAAAATTGTCAGCTATTGTCGGCGGTCATCATGGCTTTTTCCCGGGACTTCAGGATATTCAAAGTCTCTCCCCCGACGATGTCGGTCGAGGGGAGTGGATCCCATTTCGTCGAGAGATTTTCCAGCAACTACAAAGTTTTGTTGGGCTGAAAAGAGAAGGGATCCCCACCCGCTGCGACAATGCCGCCGCCATGATCTTGGCCGGCCTGACAACCGTTGCGGACTGGATTGCCTCGAATGCGGAGAGTTTTCCCTACGCCAACGACGAGCCCTTTGAGACCTACGCTCAGGGGATACCTGAAAAAGCCCGGCAAGCCCTGAAGGTCCAAGGCTGGGTTGCGCCCCCACAGGCAGCCCTCTTACTTTTGAGGCTCTCTTTGACTTCATCAGCGAACCGCGACCGCTGCAATCGGCAGCCATTGCCCTGAAGGACAGGCTGGCTCCACCCTGCTTGGTCATTGTCGAGGCCGCCATGGGGGAGGGCAAAACCGAGGCGGCGCTCTACCTGGCCGACCACCTGCAGCACCAAAGCGGAGCCGGCGGCTTCTACATCGGCTTGCCTACCCAGGCAACCAGCAACGCCATGTTCGAGCGCGTCAAGTCATTTTTGCAAAAGCGCTATCCCGATACCATCGTGAACCTAACCCTCAGCCATGGGGCAGCAGCTCTCAAAGAAGATTACCTAGAGACTGTCTGCCGCCTAGATCAGGTTTACGACCAGGAGGGCAAGGGGGTTTTTGCCAGCGAGTGGCACACTGCCCGCAAGCGAACGCTGCTCAGTCCCTACGGGGTGGGCACCCTTGATCAAGCCCTAATGGGTGCAGTACGGGCTCGCCACCAGTTTGTCCGGCTGTTTGGTCTGGCAGGCCGCACCATCATCCTGGACGAGATCCACGCCTACGACCTCTACACCAGCACTCTGCTAGAGCGGTTCCTGGAATGGGCAGCCGTTTTGGGATCCCCCGTGATCGCCCTC
This sequence comes from Synechococcus sp. H55.11, assembly GCF_047462475.1. Lineage (NCBI taxonomy): Bacteria > Bacillati > Cyanobacteriota > Cyanophyceae > Synechococcales > Synechococcaceae > Synechococcus > Synechococcus sp. H55.11. Next base: position 8,441 of record NZ_JANSJI010000012.1, on the reverse strand, counting down.
TCGGCCACCCTGCCCGCCGGTACCCGCCAGCGATTGCTGGCTGCCTATGCCAGGGGCTGTGGACAGCCCCCGCCCGAACTGCCTGCCGCCCCTTACCCTCGCATCACTGCTTTAGCTTCTGGAGCCGCCCTAGCTCAGCCTTTTGCTCCTTCCGAGCACGTGCGCCGTCAACTAGGGATCCGCTGGGTTCAGGATGACCAATGGCCCGCAGAACTCCGGCAAGTGCTTTCCAAAGGGGGTGGGTGCGTTGCTGTTATCTGCTCAACGGTTGATCGCGCCCAGCAAGTGTTTAAGCATCTCCAAAATGATTTTCCGCCGGAAGAATTGGGTTTATTTCACGGGCGCTTTTTGTTCAAAGATCGAGAGCAGATTGAGAAAGAATGCTTAGAGAAATTTGGCAAAAAAGGACATCGACGTCCCTCTCACTTTGTTTTGATAGCAACTCAGGTCATTGAGCAAAGCCTAGATGTTGACTTTGACTTAATGATTAGCGACCTAGCTCCCATTGATCTTCTTCTACAACGCTCTGGGCGACTCCACCGCCATCGGTGGGATAAGCGACCACCTGAGCTGTCTGCTCCCTACTTGTGGATAGTGAAACCAGAGCTGGACGCTGAGGGCAGAGGTAATTTTCGGGAGAGTAGCTCTATCTACGATCAGCACATTCTCCTACGCAGTTGGTTGACTCTGAGACAGCGCCAAAACGTGCAACTACCTGAAGAAATTGACGACTTAATTGAATCAGTATATGACCTGGAGAGACCTACCCCCGAAAACTTAGAGCCAGTTCATTCCAAAGATTGGAACGACTCTTTGGAAAAGTACAAAGTTGAAGAAGAGGATGCTAAAAGATCTCGAGCTAATGAAGTAAAGATCCCACTGCCACATGCTGATGTGAGGCCCGAACAGTTTACCTACCTAAAAAAAGAGGATGACGAAAGCACTATCGCTGCCGTTACCAGACTTGGGCAGCCTTCAGTAGTAACAATTTTCTTGCAACAAGGGAAGAGCAGTTTAGTCTTTCCCGGCTCTCACGATCCAGTGGATCTAGAAACTGAGCCCAGCTTGCCGATGATTCGTAAGTTACTGGCCCACAGTGTTCGCATTGCTTCCCGCCAGGAGCTTGTAAAGGAGCTGCTGAGGCGGGAGAACCCCAAAACTTGGACATCTGCTCTGCTGCGTAACTGTCGCTACGTTGTCTTGAACGCCGAAGGGTGGGCCCAGATTGGCAACTGGCGGCTACGGTTGGATCCTAACTTAGGGATCGTGATCGAGAAGGTTGACAGCTAACGTTGGGGAGGAGCTCATGGAGAGCCAATCCTTTAATCTCACCAGAGAAAAGTGGATCCCTGTACTCGATCCCGATTTTCGGATCCAAGAGTTGTCTTTAGTTGAGTTGTTTAGAGAGTGGGAAAGCCTAAAAGAGATTCGAGGAGATAATCCGCCTACCACTTTAGCCCTCTACCGTTTTCTACTGGCAATTATGCACCGAGCCTATCTTGGGCCGACAGATACAGATCACTGGAAGGAAATCTTTCAAGACAATGGAAAGAGAGTTGTTGAGTACTTGCAGGGTAGTCAAAATTGTTTTGACCTATTCCATCCCACTCACCCCTTCATGCAGGATCCAGCTTTACCTATAGAAAGAGCCGTGCCTGTCTACGCCATCCATACCATGAGCACCTCTGAAGTATTCTCTCATGAACACGAATGGAGCGGCTACAGCATCTCCTTGCCGGAAGCTGCTCGACTATTGGTGCGTCTACAGGGAGTCGATATCACTAGCCTAAGGGCATTTTATGTCGGGCAAGACAGTGGCAATCGCTCTGCTGTAAACACTCCGACTATGAATGTTGCCAATGTCCTTTTAAAAGGAAGAACCTTAAAAGAGACGCTGATGCTGAACTTGATGCAGTATAGCCCAGAGAATGAGATACCGAGTGTGGTAGCTGGAGAAGATGTACCCACCTGGGAAACCGAAGTTGGCTACACTGGCCAACCGAAAAAAGAAATCCCTGCGGGATACATCCACTACTTAACCTTTCCCTGGCGGCGGCTGCGGCTGTTTTCAGAAGCTGGGCGAGTGCAGCAATTGGCTATCACTATGGGCAACTCCCTACCCGAGGGTGTAGAGGCCCGGCAGTGGGAATGTAGCGTTGCCTATAAAGAAGGTAAACCAGTGCGTCTATCTTTACACAGACAGTTGTGGCGGGATGCGGACAGTTTTCTCTTGACGGCTGGCAAGCAAACCCGTCCTCGGATTGTGGACTGGCTAGCTGAGCTCAAGTCAGAAGAATTGGTCAATAATTTGGTTGTATTTGAAGTGTTGGGTATGAGCGCTGACCAGGCTAAACCTTTAGGATGGAGTTCGGCTCGATTTTCAGTTCCAATACAGTTTGTTACAGATTTGGAGTTGGCGCAGAGCTTAAAAAGCGCTATTGGAATTGCCGAGAACCATCAACAAATCTTTCGATCTTTTAAAGGCAGCCCCTACTTTTCTCTGGCAGAGGTTCTCAAAAACGAAGAGACTGAGAATCTATCCAAGAAGCTATCCAAAGCTTTAGATGGAGAGTCTCGCTACTGGACAATTCTAGACCAAGCTTTCTCAAGGCTACTTCATGATTTACCCCAAGATAACCAAACTGGAGCTGATGGCATTACCCGCTATGGACTTACCACTCTACCTGCCTGGATTAAGACTGTACAAGATGCCGCTCGGAGAGCCTTCACCGAATCCATTGAGTCTATTCGCAATCATCAGGCCAGAGCAGCTGCCTTGCGCACACTGGAGTGGAAACTAGCAGAGCTTCGCGCCGACCCAAGGGAAAAGAAAGCTCAAAAACAAAAAACAGCTAAGAAAAAGCAGAAGAAGGAGCAAGCCGTTGTCCAATAGGAGTCTAAGTTATGGCTACAACTCAAATCTCTTCTCATAATCGACTAGAACGAGCAAAAAAGTTCTTACAGGAAATTAAGGATCGCCTTAAAAACGACACCGGCGCCAAAGTTGCCTTCAAGCGGGCACTTTCCGGCAAGCACCACCACTTACGAAAAATTTACCCCTTTGTACTGCCCTATTTGCAAGGGATCCCCGAACAAGAACAGGATATCTGGATCTTTGTGGCGTGTCTCTCTGTTTACCATGATCAAGATGCAGAACCGGATGCCGGTAACTTTGCGAAAAGCTGTCGGGAACTGCAAGACAGCACTGAATCTAAAGGCCCAGAACGAAGGTTTAGAGCTCTTCTGGAGACCGATCTTGACTATATCGAATATCCAATCACAGCTCTAGTGCGACAGATGAAGAGCAAAAAGGAGAGGAGGATTTCTGTTTACTACCCACGTTTGATCGTTGACCTTTGCTTATGGAACCACCCCGATCAAGTTGTTCAAGATAAATGGGCTAGAACTTTTTGGCAATCACCTTCTTCTGGATCTGCAAGGTCAGAAGAAACTGATAATGTAAGTTTCGAGGTCTCCGATGACTTCAAAGAGGATGTAGGCTGAGAGGCACTTGCCTCTGTTTAAGCTAGCAGACTTGTTCCGACACCATACCTTAGAGGAGAAATAGCCATGCGAATGGAAATTCATTTGATTCAAAGTTTCCCTCCTGCCAACCTAAACCGCGATGAAAATGGCATGCCCAAATCTACGATATTCGGCGGTCGTCCGCGAGCGCGAATCTCTAGCCAGTGCCAGAAGCGGGCAGCGCGAAAATACTATTACCAATATGCCAAGCTAGACCCGGCTCACTTTGCCGATCGCTCTCGTAACTGGATCCCTGAGTTGAAATCTAAGCTTGTGAAGGCAGGGATCCCTGATGAGCAAGCTGAGCTGGTTGCTCGGCTGGCCTTAGAGGAAGGGCTTAAGCTCAAGTTTAATGATAAGAACGAAGCCACCACTATTATATTTTTGGGTAAGACAGAACTTGATGCAATTGCCGAAATCCTAATCAAAAACTGGTCTGCCATCGAATCCAGCTTACGAGAGGAAAAGCCTAAGCTTCCCCAAAAGGATCCCAACATAGCCAAGGCGATCGAGAAAGCTTTGGTTGATACAGGAAAACCGGGTGATGTGGCTTTGTTCGGTCGGATGATGGCCTCGCTACCCACAGTCAATGTCGATGCTGCCGTTCAAGTGGCCCATGCAACTAGTATTAATGTCCTGCAACAAGAATTCGACTTCTTCACAGCCGTAGACGACCTGGGCAGTAGTGAGGACACCGGAGCCGACCACATGGGCGAGACGGGGTACAACAGCTCTACCTACTACCGCTTTGCTGTTCTCGATAAGGAGCAGTTGGTTGAAAATCTAGGTGGAACTGAACATCTAGGATCCATTATCAAGGCTTTTGCTACGGCTTTCATTCATGCTGTGCCCAGCGGACATCAAAACGGATTTGCCGCCCACACTCGGCCAGCATTGGTGATGGTGGTAGTTCGAGAAGGGCAGCCTATTTCCTTGGTGGATGCCTTTGAAAACCCGGTTGCTCCTAGTGGAGGATTTAGCCTACTGGAAAATGCCGTTAAAGCTTTAGATGAGTATTGGGGATCACTTATCAAGATGTATGGAGAAGCTGATGTGCAGTATAAGGGCGTTGTTGCCCTTGATAGGCTAGCCGAGAGACTTAACGTACTCAAATCTAGCAAGAAAGATTCTGTAGAAGAGCTCTTAAATAGTGCTCTCAAAGCTCTTGGCGTGGCCAACAACGGCAAAGGAGCTTAGATCATGACTACGCTTCTCATGCGATTGCGGGCCCCGATGATGAGCTGGGGCGACCACAGCCAGTTTGATTATCGCGATAGCCGTCGTGAGCCTACAAAGTCGGCTGTCATCGGGATCCTCTGCGCGGCACTGGGTCGCCCTCGTTGGGAACCTGTTGATGATCTAGCTGCCCTCAGAATGGGGGTGCGAGTGAATAAGGAAGGGATCCTTCGCAAAGACTTCCACACAGTGCAAAACAATATGCACGATAGGCGTAAAGCGGAAACGACGCTTAGTGAGCGCTACTACGTAGCGGATGGGGATTACCTGGTGGGATTGGAAGGGGATTTTAATTTGCTGAGAATCTTGGATCAAGCTTTGCAAAAACCTCACTGGCAAGTGTTTCTAGGACGGAAGAGTTTTATTCCCAGCCGCCCTTTGCGATTGGGGCTTGTGGAGCAGCCCTTGCTGGAAGCTTTGCGTCAGCACCCTTACGAGTGTTCTAGACGCGAGCAGTGTCCCTCTCAACTTCGCTTTGTTTTGGAGGTTCCTGAGAGCTTAGATGTGCGCCAAGATGTGCCTTTGAGCTGGCAGCCACGGCGTTTCGGTTGCCGGGCTGTGAAGACAGAATACTATAAACTCCCGGAGGTGATATGTATCTTTCCCGGCTGATCCTCAACGAGCGACAGATTTTGGTGCAGCGAGAGCTCAGTAATGCTCACGCTTTGCACCAGCGAATTATGCATGGTTTTCCCGATCAACCCACCAAAACCCCTCGCTCCGATTGGCATATTCTTTACCGTCAAGAACCCGATGGCTGCACTCTCCTGGTACAATCAGCCATTCAACCAGATTGGTCTCGCTTGCCCCAGGGTTATGTCCAAAGGGATCCGGAAGTCAAAATCTTTGACCTAAAGCCAGAAGTTCTAAGTAAGGGAAGATGCTTTCAGTTTCGACTTCGAGCAAATCCCAGCAAGCGAGATAGGAAGACCCACAAGATTATTGGCTTTTTTCGCTCTGAGGATCAACTGGAATGGCTCCGCCGCCAGGGCCAGCAGCATGGGTTTGAGGTGTTGGCTGCAGAAGGGATCCCATCGCCGCAAATATTTGGGATCAAAAAGGGGCTCTCCGGGCCAGTTCGTATCCACACCGTTTTGTTCCAGGGCATATTGCGGGTAACTGATGCTGAAGCTTTGGTCAAAGCAGTGCAACAAGGAATTGGGCGAGGGCGCTCCTACGGCTGCGGACTCCTATCACTTAGCAAGATCAGCTACTTTCCCTATTAGTTTTGCCTTCTAAAGGAGAGTATCTTATGAGCACAAAGACAACTGCGAAAAGTTTACGTTCTATCCCAAAGGTTCGAGATAGCATAAGCTTCGTCTATGTGGAACGGTGCCGAATTGAGCAAGATGCTAAAGCTGTTGCCGTTTTGCAAGAAGATGGCAGATATATAATCCCTTGTGCCAGCTTGACAACTTTAATGCTAGGCCCCGGAACGGCAATTACTCACGCTGCTATTAAGAACTTGGCCGATGGCCTCTGCTCAGTCCAGTGGGTTGGCGAAGATGGGCTACGCTTCTATGCCAGCGGATCCCATCCTTCTAGCAGCGTGGAAAGGCTTTATCACCAGGCCAAACTCTGGGCAGATCCCGTCCAGCATATGGAAGTGGTTCGGCGTATGTATTCCTTTCGCTTTCCCGAACCTTTAAAAGAAGGGCTAACCCTTGAGCAGATTCGTGGCCTAGAGGGAGTGCGAGTGCGAACTGTTTACAATCGCCTGAGCAAGGAAACAGGGGTAAAGTGGAAAGGACGCTCCTATAAGCTCAAGGAATGGGAATGTGCTGATCCCGTTAATCGAGCTCTTTCTGTTGCCAATACTTGCCTCTACTCTGTTTGCCAGGCAGCGCTCAATGCCGTAGGCTATTCAACTGCGCTGGGATTTATTCACATAGGCAAGCCCTTATCTTTTGTTTATGATGTTGCCGATCTCTACAAAACAGAGATCACTATTCCTGCTGCCTTCAAGGCTGCCGCTGAATTGATGCCAAACTTTGAGTCGAGAACCAGGCAACTGTGTCGAGAAAAGTTTGTAGAGCATCGGTTGATGCAGAGAATCATAGACGATGTTGACGCCATCCTCGGCTTCAGAGCTACTCAGGACGAGTCTAGCCCTTTGGGTGCTCTTTGGGATAACGAGAAGGGAGCTGTTGAGGGGGGAGTGAGCTACGGAGAAGATCTAGATGAGGCAACGCCGGACTAATGGTGGTTTTCATCTTGGAGAATGTCCCAGCAAGTTTGAGGGGAGACCTAAGCCGCTGGCTGTTTGAGATCAAGGCGGGGGTCTTTGTCGGTCGCGTCTCGGCTCTGGTTCGAGAAGAACTGTGGGCGCGGGTGACCAGCAAAATCGGCGACGGCTCTGCACTGATGGTCTATTCCATCAACTCAGAGCAGGGATTCTGGGCCAGAAGCATCGGGGATCCCTCGCGGCAGCTAGTAGACATAGAAGGGGTGCTGCTGGTCAAAACCTACTAAAATCGGCAAAAATCGAAGTGTTGTCCCCACACCCGTGGGGGTGAACCGAGCGCGACGGTTCACGTGGTCAGACCGATTGGCAGTTGTCCCCACACCCGTGGGGGTGAACCAATCCCCCCACCTTGACCGCCCCTGGATAGGCAAGTTGTCCCCACACCCGTGGGGGTGAACCAAGGTTTCCGGGTGGTGTTCCCTGCATCTCTCTCTCCGTTGTCCCCACACCCGTGGGGGTGAACCGTAAGGTAGACACCAACCACCAGGCCCCCGCCCCGTTGTCCCCACACCCGTGGGGGTGAACCGGACGTAGAGCTACTCCTGCGGGGGTGGCTCTGCAAGTTGTCCCCACACCCGTGGGGGTGAACCGTTGGCAAACGTCACCTGGGCCGGCGACACCATCCGTTGTCCCCACACCCGTGGGGGTGAACCGCGCCCGTTGCGACGCAAAACACAGCGCTGGGCAGTTGTCCCCACACCCGTGGGGGTGAACCGCTAGGCAGGGAGAGGGAGAGGACAGAGGGAAGACAGTTGTCCCCACACCCGTGGGGGTGAACCGTTACCCTGCGCCGGGCCCAGGCCGATACCGACGCCGTTGTCCCCACACCCGTGGGGGTGAACCGATTCTGTGGCCAGTGCCTCACTGTCCATCAACCCGTTGTCCCCACACCCGTGGGGGTGAACCGTAAGGTTGCATGGCGCACCTCAATCACTACATCCGTTGTCCCCACACCCGTGGGGGTGAACCGACTGTGCCACCACGCCCCGACACACCCAAACCCGTTGTCCCCACACCCGTGGGGGTGAACCGAGCGGGGGCCAGCCCCTGAGCCCGCGCCAGTCCGTTGTCCCCACACCCGTGGGGGTGAACCAGAAGAGAGCCTTGGCTAGCCTGACTAGCCAAAAGGTTGTCCCCACACCCGTGGGGGTGAACCGAAGACTGGGCTGCCGGACGGTAACCCCACACACACCGTTGTCCCCACACCCGTGGGGGTGAACCGCCCTAGTTGCGTGCCGTAGCGGGCCTGTTCCTGGTTGTCCCCACACCCGTGGGGGTGAACCGACCTCTGGGCCCACTGGTCTGCGGACCAATAACCGTTGTCCCCACACCCGTGGGGGTGAACCGAACCGGCGCCACCAGTCCAGGAGCGGGCGCCGCGTTGTCCCCACACCGGTGGGGCAGACAATTAAGACAATCTCACATCTACCGGGAT
>NZ_JANSJI010000011.1:0-2904 GCF_047462475.1 Synechococcus sp. H55.11 | reverse complement strand
TTAAAGGGGGTTCTGTACATGACTACCCGGACAAAGGCTTATGCCGAGATAATGTGCAACTTCGCTCCCATAAAGTCGGAAAAAGCTGTGGTTCAGGGTATCGATAACTAGCATGCGGCAGGAGTATCTTGACAGCTTTTGGCATGACGCAGCACTCTTGGTCGTTTTGCATCTGGAGTCAGCAGACCGTATTGGTTGCCCCATCCGTCGTAGCCATCGCGTACCTGGCGCGCGAACACATCAAGGCGCGGCCCTTCAAAATATTCCGCAATACGCTTGTAGAAGGAATCCGGTTTGGCGCTATGAGTTGTCGGAGTTTCTGTAAAGCAGGTCTGCATCTTACCAAAATGTTTTCGATCAAACACAGCCTTGCCCTTATATCCGAATAGAACGTGCTCAGTGGTAACTTGGTAAGGTCCAAATGGACATGGGCCAGTACGCTTATTCCATGTGATCATCGTATAGAAGGTGAATCCCCACGCTTCCATTAAGTCGAACGCTATCTTCAGGATGGGCTCTCCGGTGCTGCGATCCTTGCTATTGGTTGCCCACAACCACAAGAAGCTCTGCTCTTCCGCCCACAGGTTGATGGGTAACTTCATCAATTCTTCCTTGCTCATTGTGGGATAGTCCAGAGTTGTGGTTTGATTGGGACGAGCCTTGCGTTTGCCGGTTTTGCCTTGGTTCCAAGGTGGATCAACGACAAGAACTCGGTAGCGCTTATCCAGGTTCGTTGCGATGACTGAGGGATCGTCCATGGTGTGCGGGATCCCAGTTTTCTCGCCTGGCGCGCGGGCAGGCATCTGGTCTGGCGTTTTATCCAAAGAGCGCGGTGGGTTTTTTGTCATGCTATGGCTTCCGTGGGACTGGTGCAGATGAGGCACACGCCCTCAGCTTTGGGGATAAGCGTGTGGACACGGCAATTATCCTCGCTCGGGCCCCATCACAGCCTCACCGCTAAAGCGATGATAGAGCCTGTAGAAGCCCGTTTCAGCCCCAGCCAGATACTTTGCGATGCCGTTGGTGTGGGCCATGTTCCCAGAGGCACCCTCTGCAAGGGGGTAGGCCGTGGTGGAAGCAGGCGGCAGCAGCCAGAGAGCTGTGCTAAGATTAGGAACCATGATAGGTATTGTTTCAGGAGTTCTCCAAGCATGTCTGCAGCAATAGATATCGCTGATGCCACCTTCGAAGAAGAGGTGCTTCGCAGCGATATTCCGGTCTTGGTCGATTTTTGGGCACCTTGGTGTGGCCCCTGCCGCATGGTGGCTCCTGTGGTTCAGGAGATAGCTGAGCAGTATGCCGGCAAAGTTAAGGTTGTAAAGATCAATACTGATGAGAATCCTCAAACTGCCAGTCAGTACGGTATTCGCAGCATTCCCACTCTGATGTTGTTCAAAGGCGGCCAAAAGGTGGATGTGGTGGTCGGTGCTGTGCCCAAGGCAACTCTGACCACAATTTTGGAAAAGCACTTCGACACAGAAGATAAGCTGGGTAGCTCCGTACTTTAGTGCGCGACCAAGTTGCTGTGCTACGCTCTGCTCGTCTGCTGTGGTGAAAAACTCGCAAGGCCGATGAGCACAGGCGCCAGTAGGCAGGACTTCAAGGCTTTGTCTTGGCGTTTATGGGTTCACCTCTGGGCGGTGTAAGAAATCTCCTGACTACCGCTACGCAGAGGTGGGTCGAGGCCTGGGCGAAGTAGCCGGGACAGGAGCCCAGATGTTTCGGAATGTAACTTTTGAGGTCTGGATGGGAACTTGGTTGATATTTTGTGCCGAGAACTCATTAGAGTGAATCTTAGAGAGCTTTGGATCCCAGCTTGACCGATTCAGTTTCTTCTCTTCTGCGAGAGGTTTTTTCCAGCGCTGAGACCCGCCTAAAGCAGTTGGAACATCACCCCAACCGGACAGCGTGGCTGCGGATTTTGCAGTCTTTGCAGCGCATGGGATCCCTGGAGCTAAGCCGCTTGGATGCCAAAATCTTGGCGGCCACTCTTGAGGACTTGGAACAGGGGTTTGCTGCCTTTCAAAACTATGTCCATCAGCGCAAGATCACCGTTTTCGGCTCGGCACGGCTGGGGCCGGAAAGTCCCGAATATCGTCAGGCCCAGTTGTTTGCCCACTGCATCAGCCAGCGGGGGTTCATGGTGCTGACGGGGGGCGGGGGCGGTATCATGGAAGCCGGCAATCGAGGGGCAGGGCTGGAAAACTCATTTGGGCTCAACATCCAGCTTCCCTTCGAGCAGATGGCCAATCCCGTCATTGCTGCCAGTGATCGGGTCATCAACTTCAAGTATTTCTTTTCTCGCAAGCTCTTCTTTGTCAAAGAAACCGACGCGCTGGTGCTTTTCCCTGGCGGCTTTGGCACCCAGGATGAGGCCTTTGAATGCTTAACCCTAATGCAAACCGGCAAAACCAAGCTCATGCCCTTGGTGCTGGTGGACAGAACAGGTGGCTGCTACTGGAAGGAATGGGATGAGTACGTGCGGGAGCACTTGCTTGGCCGCGGCCTAATCAGCCCAGAAGATCTTTTCCTCTACACCTTAACTGATGATGTGGGAGATGCCTGCCAGCAGATTGTCGATTTTTATCGCGTCTTTCACAGCAATCGCTACGTGCGGGAGCTTTTGGTCTTGCGCCTGAATACCAAACTCTCGCCCCAAGCTCTGGATACCTTGAATGAAGAGTTTGCCGACATTCTCGATGGGGGCCGGATCGAGCAAACCGAGGCCCTGCCGGAAGAAGCTGAGGAAGATATTGCCCATCTGCCGCGGCTGGTGATGCACTTTAACCAGCGTAACTTTGGACGGCTGTGGCAAATGGTGCGCCGGATCAACACGCTTCATCCAGGACAGCCGGATCCTCTGCAAATGCGCCCCGACCAAAAGTAGGTGCTGCCCTCACCCCC
>NZ_JANSJI010000010.1:0-503 GCF_047462475.1 Synechococcus sp. H55.11 | reverse complement strand
CTCTCCTACCCAAATCCACGCCAATTGCCTTGGTGGTGTCTTGTGGCTCCGGCGCCTCAGACTCCACGCAAATTTGAATGGAGTAGGAGCCGTCTTGGCGCTTGACCAACGTGGCTGCTTTAGGGTTTGAGCCTGCTAACATGCCGCGCTGGTAGTTACTTATATCCAGCTCAAAGCGTTCGCGTCCCTCAACGGTGGTCAGCGACACCGTCCAGTCTTTTTCCCGAAAAGAGAAGATGCGGGCATCGTAGGTAACAAAGCCAGACTTGAACGCTTTGACCGGACGATTCTTTTGCTGGGCAACCTTGCGGGCAGCGGCCAGCCTTCTGCATACCTGTTGTGCCAGGTTGCTGGAGAGCCCAAAGCGGGTACGAATTGCGCGGTAGCAGAGCGATTGAAGCTTGACTGGGTTGACCACCTTCTCTGGTGTGTTTTGGTTGACCCAGTTGAGTGCTTGTGCAAAAGCAGACAAGGTTGCCTCTAGCTTCACGGCTTGCGAAGCA
>NZ_JANSJI010000009.1:0-11151 GCF_047462475.1 Synechococcus sp. H55.11 | reverse complement strand
TGGATCCTCAAGCTAGCTGTGTTGGCAAAGCAACACAAAAACGGTAGCAGCGGCTTTGCGAGCGCCTCGCCAAATCCCGCAAAGGCCGATTCTTTCGTTGACCCGCTCGATGCCTTGCGCCACAAGGCTTTCAGGCCTCTTGCCCCCCCTCTTCTAGGCCCTTTTTTGCCGTCTTCGACCGACCCCCTCGCAAATGGGTCTTGCATTCCTTGCCCCGCTTGGGTTTAATAAGGGTAGAGTTTGGTTCCCCTTCGGGGGGATCCCTAGAAATTGGCGATCGCAGGAGCCTCGACCACCACCCCGTTCTCGGGTTTGGTTCCCCTTCGGGGGGATCCCTAGAAATTGGAAACGGGGAGAGCTGCGGCTGGGCCAGCACCTGCTCCAAAGGGTTCCCCTTCGGGGGGATCCCTAGAAATTGGAAACACCCGTTGTTTTCTCATCTGTCTTCTCCAAAAATGTGCGGTTCCCCTTCGGGGGGATCCCTAGAAATTGGAAACACAACGACCCCACGTCAAAGTGGGGGCCGCTGTCATCGGAGTTCCCCTTCGGGGGGATCCCTAGAAATTGGAAACCTCGGCGGGTGGGACGCCAGAGCCTTACGAGCCTAGGTCGTAAGGTTCCCCTTCGGGGGGATCCCTAGAAATTGGAAACCAACCGCGATGCCATCCTCGAGGTGCGCACCACCATCGCAGGTTCCCCTTCGGGGGGATCCCTAGAAATTGGAAACCCGGTTAAAGCGGGCCCGACGGCGCTCGGCCTTTTGGTTCCCCTTCGGGGGGATCCCTAGAAATTGGAAACAATCGAAATTCCCCTTCCAATGGGGCGGCGGCGGCAGAGGTTCCCCTTCGGGGGGATCCCTAGAAATTGGAAACCGGGCCGAGCTGGAGCGGAGACGCGAGGCGCTGAACGATGGTTCCCCTTCGGGGGGATCCCTAGAAATTGGAAACGCAATTAAGTCTTTGCTGGAGAGCGCAGATTACTGCGCCGGTTCCCCTTCGGGGGGATCCCTAGAAATTGGAAACTGATGAACCTGGTGTTATCGTTTTCGATTTGGGCCAGGTCTGGTTCCCCTTCGGGGGGATCCCTAGAAATTGGAAACGAGACGCGAGGCGCTGAACGATTCTCTTGCCGTCCTGGGTTCCCCTTCGGGGGGATCCCTAGAAATTGGAAACTGGTTGGGAGCGTACGGGGACGCTCCCGACCTCGAGGGGTTCCCCTTCGGGGGGATCCCTAGAAATTGGAAACGTCAGTAATAACCTAGCGACACCTTAGCAACAGGCCTGTAGGTTCCCCTTCGGGGGGATCCCTAGAAATTGGAAACGAGTTCGAGCTGTCGATCACGCAACTCAGGCAGCTTGTTTGGTTCCCCTTCGGGGGGATCCCTAGAAATTGGAAACCACCTCGATGGTTACGGTGACATCCTCGTAGATCTCGGGTTCCCCTTCGGGGGGATCCCTAGAAATTGGAAACACTTGCGCCAGCCCGTCCCCGAGACCTACCGGACGGGTTCCCCTTCGGGGGGATCCCTAGAAATTGGAAACTCCGAGGTGGCCATGAACTTAAGGCCGTCAGAACGGCGGTTCCCCTTCGGGGGGATCCCTAGAAATTGGAAACCTTCCGAGCAGTCAAGAATCTGACCGATATATTTTTCTGGGTTCCCCTTCGGGGGGATCCCTAGAAATTGGAAACAGTGTCTCCTTCCCGCTGCAGCTCCACCAAGAACCCTTCTGGGTTCCCCTTCGGGGGGATCCCTAGAAATTGGAAACCGGAAGGCCAGGACGGGGTCTTTGGCGTCGACCCAGAGCGGTTCCCCTTCGGGGGGATCCCTAGAAATTGGAAACATAAGTGACTTCTTCGCTAATGAATTTAAAGAGCAGGGTTCCCCTTCGGGGGGATCCCTAGAAATTGGAAACGCCATTTTTGGGACTGAGCAACCTTGGCAAGGCGTTGGTTCCCCTTCGGGGGGATCCCTAGAAATTGGAAACATCGACCTAACCACTGCCACGGTCGCTTATACCGTGGGGTTCCCCTTCGGGGGGATCCCTAGAAATTGGAAACTCCACCTTCACGTCGTCTAGACGTGCGAGAAAGACTTGGTTCCCCTTCGGGGGGATCCCTAGAAATTGGAAACAACAAGGACTGTCAAAAGGCTCATCCGCGAGAGACGGGGGTTCCCCTTCGGGGGGATCCCTAGAAATTGGAAACGTGAAGATGTTGCCAGAACAGTCAAGGAGCTGCGCGGTTCCCCTTCGGGGGGATCCCTAGAAATTGGAAACCTGAAGCAACGAGAAGAGACGCAACGCCGCCTCGAGGTTCCCCTTCGGGGGGATCCCTAGAAATTGGAAACTAGAAACCCACTTTCTTTGTTGGAGAAAAACCATGAAGGTTCCCCTTCGGGGGGATCCCTAGAAATTGGAAACAAGTCGCTGAGCGCGAAGCAGATTTTCTCTGCTTCGTGGTTCCCCTTCGGGGGGATCCCTAGAAATTGGAAACGTACAGCCCAGGGACAAGCCATTCGCCGATCAGTTGTTTCAGGTTCCCCTTCGGGGGGATCCCTAGAAATTGGAAACGGAGCCGGATTGCAGCGGTCCGCCACTGGGCCTCGAGGTTCCCCTTCGGGGGGATCCCTAGAAATTGGAAACGCCCAGCTCGCTGACGATGCGTCCGTCCTGGAATGGTGGTTCCCCTTCGGGGGGATCCCTAGAAATTGGAAACAAACCAGTGAGAAGCTAAGCTCCTTCGGGAGTGTATGCGGTTCCCCTTCGGGGGGATCCCTAGAAATTGGAAACTTTAAATTCTTTTTGACATTGGTTATTATTCTATTTGGTTCCCCTTCGGGGGGATCCCTAGAAATTGGAAACTCTTATCCCGAATCCTCACGGGGAAGGATCGGGTTGGGATCGGTTCCCCTTCGGGGGGATCCCTAGAAATTGGAAACGACCATGTGCCTGCAAGTGAGTATGGTTGCTGATTCTTGGGTTCCCCTTCGGGGGGATCCCTAGAAATTGGAAACCCGGGACGACGGGGCGGGCCAGTGCTGCTACGCCCAGGGTGGGGTTCCCCTTCGGGGGGATCCAACTTCCCTCACCCCTGGCCCCTCTCCCAGTGGGAGAGGGGAGGCGAGCGGTTAGCTCTTCGGGGGATCCCTAGAAATTGGAAAAGATAAAGAAAAGGAATTGGAAACTCCCTAGAAAAGGCGGCTACGGAACTCCGAGTAGATCTCGGCATAAGCCTTGACCCACTCGGAATCCGGCTGGATGAGGCGTTCCACCTGTACCAAGCGATCGGCAGCCTGCTGCACCGAACAGCACCAATAGGCTGAGGCGGCCAGGATGGCTGCCCCTACCGCCGGCTCCGGGTGCCTGACCACTGCCAGGGGGCGGGCGAGGATGCTGGCCCGCAGGCGCAGCCAGAGGGGGCTTTTGCAGCCGCCGCCAGTGGTTAATAGCGGCTCTTGCACTGGGATCCCGTGGGCAATCAAGGTCTCCAGCCCTAGCCGCTCCACCATCGCCACCCCTTCCAAAAGAGCTGCATAAAAGCGAAGGGATCCCACTTCCGCCTGGGGCAAGAAGCCGGCAAATTCGCTATCCAGGATGGGAAAACGCTCGCCGGGCCGGCAGAGAGGATAGCTGACTAGGCCCGTGGGCAGATGGGCCTCCGCCTGCCGATCCAAGGCAGCAAAGTCGCCGCCGGGAAAGAAGTGGGGCAGGACGCCGCCGCCGCAGAAGGAGGCCGCCCCCGGCCACCAACCGCTGCGGTCGGGGTGCAGATGAGAATAGATACTCGGCGTCTGCACAGGGTCAAGGCTGTTGGCCTTGAAGATAAGAGTTGTGCCCAGGCTGGTGGAAACCTGCCCCAAGCGAGTAGCTCCTGCTGCCAGTTGCCCGGCGCAGCCATCGGTGATCCCGGCAGCAATCAGCACTTCTGGCCCCAGCTCCCACTCAGGCCGCACCGTTCCCAGAACTGTTCCTGGCGCCACCACCTCAGGAAAGCGCTTGGGATCAAGGCCCTGCTGAGATAGCCGCTCCCGCGGCCAGGTGTAGGTTTCCAGGTCAAAGCCGCTCTTGAGGGCATGGGTGTGATCGGTTACCCGCCGGCGGCCCCCCAGTTGGCTGAGGAGAAAGTCCGCCGGATGGGCCAGGTAGCTGTCCCGGTATTGGTCGGGATGGGCCTCTGCCCACCACAGCCAGCGGCCGAGCCCCCAACTGGCAGGGATCCCCAAGCGCTGAGCCTGGGCCTGGCCCCGCAGGTCGGAATACAGCCAGGCTTGATCCAGCGGCATGCCCCGCCCGTCCACCGGCAGCACTGTACCCGAGGTGCTGCAGGCACTGAGGGCGGCAATGGCGTAGCGATCCCCCAGTTGAGCTTTGAGGTGGCCCAGCAGCGCCTTCAGGGTGCGCAGCCAGCGGCCTGGATTGGTTTCCGGGGGATCCCAGGAGCGCTCGCTTTTGACCACCACCTCCCCTGTCTCGGAGAGGGCCACCACCCGCATCCCCGAAGTGCCCAGATCGATCCCGAGAAATACAGGGGACATTCAGAGGGGCCGGTAAACTCGGTAGTTGATATTGGGGAAGATGTTGTCCATGTATTCCACCTTGGCCAGCCACTGCTCGTCTTCGGGGGTGGCTTTTTCTCGCCGCAACTGGCCGGCTTGGATCTTCTCGTAGAGGTGATTGAAGCGCAGCAGGTGGGACTTGGTGCGGCGTACGGCATAGGGAACCATCGTCCCCGTGCGCATGATGAAGGCCCAGTCGGAAGATTGGGCCAACAGCACTTCCCGCGCCGCCTGGTTCAGGGCTCGCCACTCCAGGTCATCGGCGGGCTCACGGCGGCTCAGCTCGATCATCCGCTCGGTGGCCTTGTGCAAGTGGGGATAGATCCAGGCGTTGGTGGGGTTGAGCCAGTACTCGTGGAAGCCGCGCGCCCCCCAACTGGATTGGGCCGGTTTGCACACCTGTTGGGTGGGGTTCTCCCGCAAGTACTCCGCCAGGTGGGTCATGCGATAGGTGGTTTGGTCGAAGTAGCTCTTGCGAATGAGAAAATCCAAAAACCAGGGGCCCTCGTACCACCAATGGCCGAACAGCTCAGCATCGTAGGGAGCCACCACCAGCGGCGGGCGCCCCATGACGCTGTGCAGATATTCGATCTGTCGCTGGCGGTTGAACATGAAGTTGCCCGCATGTTCTGCCGCCTTCTCCCTGGCCCAGTAGGGATCGTAAAGTTGCTTTTGCCCCAGATCTAGGTTGCGCCCCGTGATGCGATGGTACTTGATGCCGGTGTTTTTCCGCTGGCCGTTGGGCATGATGTAGGGCTTGATGTATTCGTAGTCGGCCTCATACCCTAGGTCTTTGTAGAACTCGCGATAGACGGGATCCCCGGGGTAGCCCACCTCCGCCGACCACACCTGTTGGGAAGACTCGTGATCCCGACCGAAGACGGCAACACCGGTCTCGGTAAAGATGGGGGCGTACATGCCGTAGCGGGGCCGTGGCTTGGCGTAGAGCAGGCCGTGGGCGTCGGTGATCATGTAGCGCAGGCCAGCATCGGCAATCATCCGCTCCAGCCCTTGGTAGTAGGCGCATTCCGGCAGCCAGATCCCCCGCGGCCATTGGCCAAAGTGCTCGTTGTAGTGCTCGCAGGCCACAATCAGCTGCGCCCAAACCGCCTGCGGGTACATCTGCATCAGGGGCAGGTAGCCGTGGGTGGCGCCACAGGTAATGATCTCCAAGTTGCCGCTGTCCTGAAACTGTTTGAAGGCCCGCACCAGGTCTCGGTCGTAGCGCTCCCAGAGATCGCGGACCATGGCAAATTGCTTGATGTAGTGCTCCGCTAGGTAGCGAATGTGGCCGTTGGTGGCGTTCTTGTCGTACTCCAGTTGGGCCAGCTCTTCCAACTTGGTTAGATAGTGGTCGTAGCGCTCCTGCAGCAAGGGATCCCGCAGCATCGACACCAGCGGCGGCGTCAGAGACATGGTGAAGCGAAAGTCGATGCCATCTCGCCGCAGCCCCTCGAACATGTGCAGCAGCGGGACATAGGTCTCGGTGATGGCTTCGTAGAGCCACTCTTCTTCCAGCACAAAGTCCTGCTCGGGGTGGCGCACAAAGGGCAGGTGTGCGTGGAGTACCAAGGCAAGATAGCCTATCATGGCGGCTAGGGATCCTCAGGTGGGAGAAGATAAGGGAGCAAGCCTTCCTTCCCCAGCAATCAATCTGTAGGGAAGGTTAAGAGCAGCATTGCTACCTATCGTCCAGCATTTCTCCCTCGCGGTCAAGGGCTGGGATCGCTGGGGATCGCTGGTGGCCGCCGGGGGGATGTTGGTCAGGACCAGCGGTGGCGAATTTGGTCGTAGATCTCCAGGTATTCTTTGCCGGGGTAGTTCCAGGAGTAGTCGTAGCTCATGCCCTGGATCTGCAGTTGGCGAAACTGGTCGGGGGCGGTGTACCACAGGTCGATGGCCCGATCCAGCGCCGACTCTAGGGCTGCGTGATCCGTGTGGTAGAACACGTAGCCATTGCGTTGCTCAGGCAATTTGCAACTGTCGTAGTCGCGGTCAAAAACGGTATCCACCAGGCCGCCCACGCCCCTCACCACCGGAACTGTGCCGTACTTGAGGCCGATCATCTGGGTGAGGCCGCAGGGCTCGTAGTGGCTGGGCACCACCAGGATGTCTGCCCCTGCATAGATGAGGTGGGAAAGTTCTTCGTTGAAACCCAGCTCGATGTGAACGTCGGGGTTGTCGTTGAGGTAGCGTTTCTCATGGGCAAACCAGGCGCCGATCCCCGGCTCCGTGGCGGATCCCAGGAGAACAAACTGGGCATTTTTGAACAGGGAGCGGTAGATGGCGTGGTGCACCAGATGCACGCCTTTCTGTTCATCGAGGCGTCCGATATAGGCCACAATCGGCTTTTCGACATCTTGCAACAGCAGCCGTTCCCGCAGGGCTCTTTTGTTTTTGGCCTTGTTTTCCAAAGTTTGCGCTGTGTAGCGAAAAGGAATAAAGCGGTCGATCTCAGGGTTCCAAATATCGTAATCGATGCCGTTCAGGACGCCGCGAAACTTGTGCTGGTGTAAATAAAGCGTGTGACCCAGCCCATAGCCGTAATCGCCAAATCGCACTTCCAGGGCGTGGTTGGGAGAAACCGTGGTGACAAAGTTGGAAAAGACGATCCCGCCCTTCATAAAGTTGAGGGCAAAGGGGTTAAAGTTATCTCGCAGACGATCGTAGTGGAAGTAATAGGGCTCCCGATTGAGGCCAGTGGCCCAAAGAATTTCCGGGCCGCCAAAGCCCTGGTGCTTGAAGTTGTGGATGGTGTAGCATACCCGCTGGTTTTCCATGCCGTGGTACTTGTAGATCTCAAAGAGCAGTACCGGCACCAGTCCTGTCTGCCAGTCGTGACAGTGGATGATGTCGGGGCGCTTGTTGCTTTTGAGGAGAAACTCCAAAGCTGCCTTGCTGAAAAAAGCAAAGCGCATGTTGTCGTCTGGGCAACCATAGTAGCAGCCGCGATTGAAGAAGTTGTCGCCGGAGTGGGGCTCAATAAAAAAGCAAAGGCGGCCATGTACCCAGCCGCAGTACACCGAGCAGTGGATGGCTCCCCCATACCAGGGCACCCAGAGGTCGCGGTAGGCATCGTGCAGGCCCCAGATTTGGTCATAACGCATGGTGTCGTACTTAGGCAGAATCAGCTCGACACAGTGCCCCCGCACTTCTAGCTCCCGGCTGAGGCCGTACACCACATCCCCTAGCCCACCCGCCTTAATGACGGGGGCACATTCCGACGCAATCTGCACGATGTACATTTCGAGATCTCCCGTAGCACCGCCTTACTTTTCTTCACAAAAGATAATCTCTTTTGGCTTCGCTAGCCCATCCCCCGCCTCAGCGAAAAGGGATCCCCGAATAGGGATCCCTTCTGGCAGAACAGGCGCGATTTGGCTGGGCTATCTAGGAGCTTGGATCCCTCAATACCACTGCTGGGCGTAGAGGCGCTGCACCAGATAGAAAACAAACAGGTTCACGTCGACGCGGCGCTCGTCGATCATAAAAGACTCGAGGGTGCTGGCCGGGGATCCTTCAACAGCACAGCGGAAGAACTTGGGCCCGTTGAGGGATCCCTCAGCAAAGAGGACGCTAAACTGCTTCTTGCCGCCGGCAAATGAGCCGACCAGCGTCTTGCCCTCCAGCCGCAGTTGCAGATCGTTGACGCCGCGTTTCTCAAAAGCGGCGATGGTTGCTGGGATCACGTCTTCTGCAATCAGTTGCTCAAAAGGCTTCTCTTCCTTGGCCGGTTTTTTCGCGGCGGCTTTGGCGGAGCCAGTCGCCTCAGTAGCAGGATTAGCGACCTCGACAGGGGCCGACTTTTCGCCAGTGATCTCTTGAGGGGTGGGTTCTCCAGACATGGATCGGTGCTCCGACAACAAGTAAGTTGGGCTACAGACTCAAATGGGCTAGATCTGTCCAGAAGGGCGAAGAGGGCTAGCCTTTGGGGATGTACTGGCCGACGATCCCTTCGGCAGGGATCTGGGGGAAGCCCATGCTGTAGTTGGGAGTACGCCCCTGCAGGTTGTAGGCAATCTCCCCTTGCTTGAGGAGAGAGCGAATGAAGTGTTCCAGGTCAGACCCGATGCGCCGTAGGTTGTACTCGGTCAGATCCCGGCCCCTGTACTCTTCCACCAATTCCTCAAAGCGGGCATAGACCTTCTGCAGGGCGGCATCGTTCCAGACCAGCTCGTTGTCCGGATCCACATCGAGGGTGAGCAGATCGTCGCGGGGCACAAAGTTGTTGTCGGCAGTAACCTCGCCGGCAAAGATGTGAACGTGGCGGGTGGTACATTTCAGCATTACAATGGCTCCAATCTGGATCTAACCTTCTCAACAGCGTATCACTACCTAGCGCCAGTGGGGGATCCGCCATTTGTCCTCAGCCTGCTTCCGCCCAGGTTTTCTCTATGCCTGCTGCTGTTTCCCCACTGGAGCGACTACACATCGAGGTAACCAACGTTTGCAACTTTAAGTGTGAGTTTTGTCCAGATGCGATCATGCAACGGCGGCGGGGGCATATGGATCCCGCGCTGCTGGAGCAGATTTTGGCAGAGGTAGCGGCAACAGGGCTAGCCCGCGTGATTGCTTTTCACCTGATGGGGGAGCCGTTGCTCTACCCACACCTTTTTGAGGGCATTCACAGGGCCGCTGAGCTTGGTCTCCGCCTGCACTTGACCAGCAACGGTAGCACCTTCGCCCTCTGGCCGGAGCACGTTGAAAAGCTGAGCCGCAGCCGGCTGACGAAGTTGACGCTCTCTCTGCAAACTCCCGATCCGGCTACCTTCAGCATCCGCGGAGCACCGACCCGCCTGACGCCGGAGCGCTACTTTGCCGGGATCACCCAGTTTCTGCAGACGCATTTGCGCTCGACCAGCCCTACGCGGGTGCATCTCAAGTTCCTGGATACTAGCCCCCACCCTTTTTTGGTGCCGCACAAGGCTCTTTCGGTGATCGATTCTGCCCAGCAGATGCGCGCTCAGCTCTCGGCTTGGGCCAGACGAGCTTTGCAAGGGATCCCTGATGCACCGGCTCCCGATTGGGTGGACGCCCAGATTGCCACTTATCGAGCGGGCCGCTGGCAGCAGATCCCCATCCATCCGCGCTTGGTTTTGGAAACGTTCCCGTTGGACAGTTGGGGCAATGTGGAAACAAACCGGGTGATCCCAGCCCGTTGGGGATACTGCAATGGGGCTTCTGCTCAGGCGGGGATCCTCTACGACGGTACGGTGGTGCCTTGCTGCAAAGACTACGAAGGGCGAATCCCACTGGGGCAGGTGGCGCCGGGGAGATCCCTGGCCGACATTTTGCGGGGCCAGCCGGCCTGTGTGCTGCGGCAGGGGTTCCATCGCTTGCAGGTGAACCATCCCGTTTGCCAGCGCTGTATGGGCGGAGACACTTTCGCCAAAGCCTTGGCCAGGCAAGTGGGTTCTGTTGTCTACTTCAAGGTGTACCGGCCCTGGAAACAGAGCTTGGATCCCGGCTGGGGACAAGTGTGAATGGTTTCCAGATAAAGTCAATGCCCCCTGGCGGCCCCACGTGACTTTCTTTTGGGCGGCTCAGGTATCGGGAGGGAGTTCCAAGACCAGTGGCCCCAGCAAGCCCTTGCGATAGTCGTTGAGAATTTGCCGCGCCGCTCGTTCGGGATTCCCCTGATAGCGTCGCTCGGCCAGCTCTTGCACGGCTACGTTGCCGAGAGGGATCGCATCCGTCCAGCCGTAGCGCTTTTGTAGGAGCGCTTGGGCTTGGGGCTGCACCTTCAGCACCTGATCCAAAAAGTGGGCCGCCACCCGTTCGGGATCGTAGGCGGCTGCGCCGATGTCATCGCAGATGGCCAACAGAGAGGCCGCCTGCTGATCCGGCAGAGAGGGCGGAATGATGCCCGGCGAGTCCAACAGATCCAACTCCCCTCCCAGCCGCACCCATCGCAATTGCCGCGTCACCCCCGGACGTGCGGCGCTCTCGACGGCCCGCCGCCCCAAAAGCCGGTTCAGCAAAGCGGATTTGCCCACGTTGGGAAAGCCCACCACCACGGCCCGAACCGCCCGCGGTCGCATGCCCCGCTGTTGACGTCGCCTATTGACCGCCTGCCCCAGTTGCAAAATCGCCTGTTTAAGGCGATTCACTCCTTCTCCCGATTGGCCGTTGGTGGGATAGACAGGGATCCCTTGCCGTAAAAAATACTCCTGCCAAGCTTTCAGATCCCTGGCTTCGATACAATCCACCCTGTTCAGAGCCAGGAGGCGAGGTTTTTCCCCCAGCCATTGGCCCAGATCGGGATGGCGGCTGGCCAACGGGATCCGTGCATCCACCACCTCGATCGCCACATCCACCCGCTGCAACTGTTCCCGCAATTGGCCAATGGCCTTGGCAATATGGCCGGGATACCACTGGATGGCCGGAGAACCCATGCCGCCAAAACGTTGAGAGTGAACAACAGCAATCAGCAGTGGGATCCAATCTAGCCCAATTCCCCACAAGAGGCTCGACTGGCCCACCAAAGTATTCAATAATACAAGGCAGAGGGCGCTAGGATCCCTCGCCTGGGCAAGCTAATGTTAAGGCATGTAACAGGGGAGAACCATGGTCAAGCGCGTGCGATTGGATCCCAT
>NZ_JANSJI010000008.1:0-507 GCF_047462475.1 Synechococcus sp. H55.11 | reverse complement strand
TCCGGGGCAGAAGGGTGGCAGGATGAGGAGTGGATGTTTTTTCTGGAGACCCAACCAGGATGGCTACCTACAAGGTCACTCTGATCAACGAAGAGCGAGGCTTGAACGTCACCATCGATGTGCCGGATGACGAGTACATTTTGGATGTGGCGGAGGAGCAAGGGATCGAGCTGCCCTATTCCTGCCGCGCCGGGGCCTGTTCGACCTGTGCCGGCAAGCTGGTGAGCGGCACGGTGGATCAAAGCGATCAATCCTTCCTGGATGACGATCAGATCGAGCAGGGCTATGTGTTAACCTGCGTGGCCTACCCTACTTCTGACTGCACCATCATCACCCATCAAGAAGAGTCGCTGTACTGAGGCCCTCACCCCCAATCCCTCACCCGCGGCCCCTCTCCCTGGGGGACGACCCTCACCCTTGGCCCCTCTCCCTGGGGGACGACCCTCACCCCTGGCCCCTCTCCCCCAGGGAGAGGGGTTTTTTGTTTTGGGTGCTCCTTTCCGGCAG
>NZ_JANSJI010000007.1:0-11294 GCF_047462475.1 Synechococcus sp. H55.11 | reverse complement strand
TTGTAGATCGAGAAGGGCGCTTCAAGGGCGTAGTGGAACAAGCGGAGCTGTTTTCGGTGGTCGGTCGTCTGGGCCAATCTTGTATCCCATCCAAGGCCTACGGCCCGCTAGCGCGAACGGAAAGGGATCCGGGGGAAGACTCTCTTTTCGCGGTCTAACTAACCATGATCTTCCTGGCCAGAAAAAAATAGGCCAGGGCCGCCACACATCAGCCACTTGGATGATCCTATTGAGGCCGGTAGTCTTGACAAGCAAGGTGAGTTGGCCTCAAAAAATCTCAAAAGCTGCTTCCAGGTAATCAACCAACACATAGCTTGCCCCTTCTTGAGAGGGCCGGCGCTCTATCAAGACGACATCAAAGCGGCAGGACAATTCGCAAAAGTGAGGATGCTGACTCAAGAAGGCCTGGGCAGCTCGGATCAAGCGTCGCTGCTTGGGGATCGCAACCGCCAAAAGCCCACCTTGATCCCAGCTACCGGGGCTGCGGGTTTTCACTTCTACAAAAATCAGCACATCTGCTCTGTGGGCAACCAGATCCAACTCACCCCAACGGCAGCGCCATTGCTGAGCCAGGATCTGCCAGCCTTGCTGACACAGATATTGCCGCACCCAGCCCTCTCCAGCATCGCCTGTATTCTGGCGGGAAGCTCTTCTGGGCAAGGGATCCATGAAAAAATACCAAGAAAAAACCAGTGCTCAGCTCTAGTGGGCGGAGCCATTGCCGTGATATTTGTCGGTGTCGTAAAAGCCGTTGCGGGTGCCGAAGTAAAAACTTGCCAAAGAGAGGGCAAGAGCAACCCCCACCAAGACTAGCTTTGCATCCACGTGGTCTTCTCCTGATTTTTTCTTGAACCGTGACCATGATAACCTGTCTCTCCTGCATAGTTGCGGGAAGCAGCATCAACATCGGCAAGGCACGGCATGTCAGGGATCCCAAAGGGCTACGGGCGCGAACGGAGAGCTTTTCTTGATGAGCTGAGCATGCTACCATTCAGGCTGGAAAGGGAGTAGTCAGGCGGCTTACCGCCCTCTGCATCGACATACTGGCTGAAAACAGCCCGGTGCAAGAGACAAGGCAAGCAGAGGATCTTGCTTTGGTGACGAGACTTTCACTGAGTTCACGCGGAGGTGAGCTTGGTGAGTCCGTCTGACTTCTCCAGCCTTCGCCTCCGGGTGTGAGCCAATTCCACACACAAGAGAGGTTGGAGGCTAAACAATGTGGGCTGGTTTTGCGTCCAGTTTGTTATTGGTCACGGTAGCGGAATTTGGGGACAAGACCTTTTTTACCCCCCTGATTCTGGCTATGCGCCACCCGCGCCGCTGGGTTTTTTTGGGAACGTGGCTGGCTTTGGCCGCTATGACCTTGCTGGCGGTGGTGGCCGGGAAAGTGCTTTTTAAGCTGCTGCCACCCCTGGGTGTGCGAGTGCTATCGGCTGGAGTTTTCGCGGCTTTTGGACTAAGAATGCTCTGGCAAGCTTACCAAATGACTCCCCAGCAGGAGAAGGAAGAAGAGAAAGAAGCCCTCAGACTGGTGGAGCAAGCCGAAGCAAAAGGCGCTGGCCACGGCGGGGCTTGGGCTGTTGTGTGGGAGGCCTTTAGCCTGACCGCCTTGGCCGAGTTCGGGGACAAAACTCAGATTGCTACCGTTTCTTTGGCAGCCACCCATCCGGGATTGAGTGTCTGGGCAGGGGCCACCCTCGGCCATGGGCTGATGGTGGGGTTGGCGGTGGTGGGTGGTCGCTTCTTAGCAGCCCACATCTCTGAACGGGCTGTGCATTGGGTGGGGGGCGGCTTGTTTCTGCTGTTTGCGTTGGTAACCAGTTGGGAATTGTTAGGGTAAACGATTGTAGTTGTTTCAAATGGTCATGAAACAGTTTGTTGCGTCAGTGAAGCGGAGCACCGAGGAGTGTAGTCGGGTTTGAAATAACCACAACTATAGGATCTGCTTCCGCTTGGACTACAAAATCTCCTCTCGCCTCATATCCCAAGGGTCCGCTCTGTGTTGAGCTGGTCACATTCTGCCTTTTGGCTATAGAACTTCCATGAAGTCGGGAGAAAAAGTTCGGATTATCCAAATTCCTGTTCGATGATCCGCCAGCGGGCAGTAATCACTCCTGGCTCTAAGCTGAGGCGGCTGACAACCTGTTCTAGAGCCTGGTCATCGCGGGTTTGAGTAACCAGCTCCGCTTCGACTTTAACGAGGTCGGGCTTGTTCTCCAGATCTTCGCTGTAGAGAGCTCGCAATTTGAGATGGGAAGGGGCTATGCCCTGCAGCAGCAGAGCGCGCAGGTGGGCTTCCGCATGGCTTTTGCAAATAAATGAACACTCATAGACCAGTTCCAGTTCTGTGCCTTTGAGGGGCTGCTGGTTGATGCGGTAGCCCAAGGGGCGCAGCAGAATATTGGAAATCAGCACAGCTCCTGCCCCAATAGCGGCTTGGGGAATATACCCCGCCCCGGCAAAGGCTCCCACGGCAGCCGCACACCAGATGGTGGCAGCGGTGTTCAAGCCGCGCACGCTGGCCCCTTCTTTGAGGATGACGCCCCCGGCCAAAAAGCCGATCCCCGACACCACCTGGGCAGCAATGCGGGTCGGGCTGCTTTCATCAGGAGTGAGAACTGAGAGCATGACAAACAAGGCTGAACCGGTGGCCACCAAGGTGTTGGTGCGCAGGCCGGCCATGCGCTGCCGCCACTGTCGCTCCAACCCGATGAGGGATCCCAAAATAAAAGCAACCGTTAGGCGGAAGGTGAAGTCGATCCAGGTCATAGGTCAGGCTCCAGTTCTCGTGGAGGAGTGAGGGCTAGCCGGCTACATCTGGGATCCCAAGGGCTTTGGCCGCCTGTTCCAGAGCCTGCCAGAGGGTTTCCAGTTGAGCAAAGGCCACTTCTGGGGCCAGCTTACCACCTGTTTCTAAAGCGCAGGTTATGCTGACTCGATGGGCGTAGCGCTGCAGCAGCAACCGGAACTGAGCTGTGGTGGAAGGAGCTTTCAAGGTCATGGCACACCTCCTGAACGAATAATCGGATTCAATCTCAAACCAGCTCCCCCAGGCCGGGGGTAGCCTGGGAGCCGAAGTTGGACTGCAAGGGGAAAAGAGCGGCCTCAGAGCTCGACTTCAACGCCGACCAGCCAAGCTACCAGGGTGAAATACACCCAGAGCCCGGTGAAGTCTTTGATGGTGGTGATGAAAGGGTCTGCCCCGGGAGCGTGGTCAAAGCCCAGCTTTAAGAGGATCCAGGGCAGAATCGCTCCCAGAAAAGCTCCCAAAGTCAACACAATGGCCATAGATAGGCCCACTGCGAGACCCAACTGTGGGATCCCATTGGGTGCTCCCTGCCAGAAGTAAGCAATCACCCCAGCCGCAACCCCTAGAATGACACCAATAATGCCGCCAATACTGGCTTCTCGCAGCAAGTAGCCAAGAAACTGCTTCACGTTGATATGGCCCCAGGCGAGACCACGGGCAAAGATGGTGGTGGATTGGGTGCCAACATTGCCGCCCATATCCATGATCACCGGGATGAAAACAGCCGCCGCTGTAACTGCCTGCAACACTTCCTCAAAGGTTTCAATCACTCCCCCCACCAACATGCCGCCGATCAGGGTGATGATCAAAAAAGTGAGGCGCAAACGCACAGAATACCAGCGGGATCCCTTGACCAGCCGCTCGCTCCACACCTTATCGCGGCTGAGCAAGCTAGCCACCCCGGCCTGGGCCAAAGCCGCATCCGTAGCCTCCTCTTCCACCAAGTTGATCACATCCTCAAAGGTGATATCCCCCACCAAGCGCCCTTCGCTGTCTACCACCGGAATGGCCGGCAAGCCGGAATCCTTAAGCAGGCGGGCTGCTTGCAAATCTCGATCGGTAACCCGAGCAACAATATCCGATCCTTCGATCAGCTCCCGAATGGGTAGGTCGGGATCCACTTTCACCAGCCGCACGGTGCGCACCAGACCTTTGTAGAACCGCTGGTCATCGACCGCAAAGATGACATCCAGCTCGTCGTCCCCCAGTTGGGAGTCGCGCACGCTGGCCAAAGCGGCCCCGACGGTGAGGGTATCGCGCACCGCCAAGTAGCGCAGGTTCATCAGCCGACCGGCACTGCGCTCCGGGTAGTTCAGCAGGATATTCACGGCTTCACGGGCTTCTGGGCTGAGGTTGGCGATCAGCCGCTTGGTAACTTTGGCCGGCAGCTCCTCAAATAGACGCACCCGCTCGTCTGGGGGTAGGGCTTCCACCAGCCGGATCACCTCTGGGTCTTCCATGCTGCGGATGAGATCGGCCTGTTCTTCGGGCCGCAGATACTCAAATACCGCCATAGCTTTGTCTTTTTCCAACAGGCGAAAAGCCAAAACCCGCTGCCGTGGAGAAATCTCCATTAACTGCTGCACCAGCTCGGCAATAGGGGCACGATTGGCCGCTCGCTTGGCGGCTTCCAAAGAGGCGGGAGAGAGAAGATCGCGAAGCATGTTTTGCCGCATAACAAACCTCCGAAGGTTGAAGTTAGCCGGATAAAAGACCCGGAGGGCAACGGCCAACTCGTGCTCCAAAGCTCATGGGAGCCCTGAAGCTGAACGCCTCACAAAGCCTTAGACCCGACTCGAAGCCCAAAAGCCCAAGTCGATAAAAGGGATCCCCTGGCCCACGAACACCTACAAAAGCCAAAGCCAGGGGAAGTCCCCTTTGAAGCACTCCTGATTTTCCCTTTTCCGATGCTCAGGTCGAGCTCTGCTCAGCCCATCTGTTCGTCGCCGACCGAGAGAGCCACCCAAGCCAGAAGCTATTTGAGAAAGCTCTCCTGCCCCTTCGCGTTGGCGAAACGGGATCCTCTCAAGCGACGACTGAAGCTGTCAGCGGGAAAAAGGAAGACACCAGTAGGATGTAGGTCTCCAAGGATTTGATCCCCGAAGAGCGATCCTTGCCGGCCAGTGCTACAACTGCCAGAAGCGTCCATGGTGTTGAACGTTTTCCTCCAAGAAAGTTGAACCGGAACAACCCGGACAGCCTGAAGAGGATCTCTTCAGCCCTTTTTAGGCTAGTTGCCGGAGGGGGATCCCGTCAACCTTTTTCTGTCCGGCATATCCGGTGAACGATCAGCGGAGTGGCTGGGGAGCTAAGATCGGGGTAAGTGAACAAGAGAGCACAACCTCTTCCGGGTTCTGCTCCCAGCCTGACTGAGCAAAATCCCTATCCTGGCGGCTTGTGAGCTTGGGGAAACCGCTGCCCATAAACCTATGGCCACCCTTCCCCTGGTTTCTGTGATCTTGGGCACGCGGCCCGAAGCCATCAAGCTGGCCCCGGTGATCCAAGCCCTGCGCGCCAGTCCCCATCTGCGCACCGAGGTAATCTTGACCGGGCAACACCGGGAGATGGTGGATCAGGTGATGCAACTTTTTGGCCTGCAGGCGGATCGGGATCTAGGGATCATGCGTCCCCGCCAAAGCCTGACCGATATCACCGAAGCCACCCTGCGCGGCCTTGAGCCTTATTTTCAGGAGCGCCAGCCCCAACTGGTTCTGGTGCAGGGCGACACCACCACCGCCTTCGCTGCTGCTCTGGCCGCTTTCTATCAACGCATCCCGGTGGGGCATGTGGAAGCCGGCCTGCGCACGGATGATCTCTACCATCCTTTCCCCGAAGAGGCCAATCGCCGCCTCATCTCCCAGTTGGCCAGCCTGCACTTTGCCCCCACCCCCCAGGCGGTGGAGAACCTTAAGCGCAGCCACGTGGTCGGCTCCATTTACTGCACCGGCAACACCGTCATCGATGCCCTGCTGCAGGTGGCCTCCCTCGGGCTCCCCTGTCCCATCCCTGGCCTGGACTGGGAGCGCTATCGGGTTTTGTTGGTTACCGTGCACCGGCGGGAAAACTGGGGGGATCCCCTCACAACCATCGCCAAGGCCCTGCTGCAACTTTTGGCCGAGTTCCCCGATACCGCCCTTCTGTTGCCCCTCCACCCCAACCCGGTGGTGCGGGATCCCCTGCAGGCCCTGTTGGGATCCCGGGAGCGGGTTTTTCTCACCGATCCCTTGGACTATCCCTGCTGGGTGAGCGCCATGCAGCGCTGCACCTTCATTCTCAGCGACTCCGGCGGCATTCAAGAAGAGGCGCCAGCTTTGGGCAAACCGGTGCTGGTGCTGCGGCAAACCACCGAACGCCCGGAAGCCGTTGCCGCCGGCACCGCCCGCCTGGTGGGCACCCACCCCGAAAAAATCCTGCAGGCGGCCCGAGAATTGCTCACGGATCCCCAGGCCTATGCCCGCATGGCTCAAGCCCAAAACCCCTTCGGCGACGGCACTGCCGCCCGGCAAATTCACCACATCATCGAGCGGTGGCTTAACTCGCAAGGCCCCAAAAAATAAACAGGAACTGAGGAAGCCCAGACCGTTACTGGGAAAACCGTTTCTTTACCTGTCGCTTTTATTAAGATGGCCAGTTAAATGGACTCTGAAGCGAACAAAGAGCAAGAACCATGAGCACAACTGCCACCACCGTTGTCCGGGTGCCGATTGTGGAGGCAACCCCCGAAAATGTGCGGCCCTTCGGCCAACTGCTGGGGGACGATGTAGCCCATCCCGGGTTGGGGATCCCTTTTTATCAGGGGCGTGTTTTAGAAGGGCAGAACATTGACTTTCAATACACCGGCAAGGCCGTTATCCGTACTGCTAAGATCCTGCCCGGCTACCCGCCTGTGCTCTGGTTGGAGCGCCACCTGCGCATGACCCAGTTGTTTGTCGGCCTGGGGCAGGAGCCGTTCATCATGGTGATGGCTCCCCCCAACCGTCCCAAAACCCTCCCCGATCTCGACAAAGTGCAAGCCCTGCGATTCCCCCCTGGGCACGGGCTGCTGCTGCACCGCGGCACCTGGCACGATTTCCCCGTCGCCGGCGAGCGCCCCGTTGTCGTGCTGACCGCCAACTCCGAAGAAGTGGTAGAGGCCCTGGCCAGCATGACGACGGCCCAGGAAATGGATCAGGGGGACGTGTTTAAAATTTCCCTGCCCCAGCGGCTGAACGCGGAGATCCATTTGCAGCCGCTCTAAGCCTATGGGCGGATCCCTGACGGCAACCCTCCCCCTGACTCTTTCGGCGCGGAAGCCTTCGGGTAGTTTGCAGAATACCCAAACCTCAGCATTAAAAATCGGCAAAAATTGGCGATTGGTCTGCCAGGCTCTAATTGGGAGGGGTGAGTATTATCGAATACTCTGAAAAGAAAACGCAAGGTTAGCTTTTAGGCAAGCGCAAGCTCGGCTCCGACCGAAGCGCGCTGGGGGCAACAGTTTGCCCTAATTTGGGCTCTACCTACTAGGTGTTCGGGAATACATACCCTTCGATAGGAACCTCGCTTGTACAAAAGAGGAAGCTTAACTGCGAGAGAAGATTCATAGGCAAAGTACGAAAGCTGCATCCGCCTATGAAGATCCACAAACGTCTTCACCGTTGGCATCGGGGGAGAGTTGACTTATATTAAATCAGCTAGCATGTTCAATATTTGCCAGAATTAAGCTATCTTGAGGGCTGACATGCCATCCAACAATTGGTCGGACTTCCATCCCCCCAATCCTGGGCAAGGCTTGGAGCAAGCCCAGTCAACGCCTTCCCCCTGGAGTGAGCGCTACGTGGGGGAGGACTCTCAGGTCGAGTACGAGAGAAACGGAGCCCAGACCAAGGCGGCGGATCATCCAGAGGAGAACATGCCGAGCAATGCCGCGAAAATTAAGGTGGTGGGCGTGGGGGGTGGAGGTGGCAACGCGGTCAGTCGGATGGCGGCCAGCAACCTCAAGGGTGTTGAGTTTTGGAGTATCAACACGGATGCTCAGGCCCTTGCGCAGTGCTCGACATCAACGGTGAGCCGTCTGCAAATCGGGCAAAAGTTAACCCGCGGGCTGGGGGCAGGCGGCAACCCGGCCATTGGTCAGAAAGCCGCCGAAGAGTCCAGCGAAGAAATTGCAGCAGCTCTCAAAGGGGCAGATTTGGTCTTTATCGCCGCCGGCATGGGAGGGGGCACAGGGACAGGGGGAGCGCCTGTGGTTGCCCAGATTGCCAAGGCCAGCGGCGCCCTGACGGTGGGGGTGGTGACGCGGCCTTTTTCCTTTGAGGGCAAGCGGCGCACCAAGCAGGCTGAAGAAGGGATCCAAGCGCTGCAGGAGGCGGTCGACACCCTGATCGTGATCCCCAACGACAAGCTGCTCTTGGTGATCTCCGAGCAAACTCCTGTGCACGAGGCTTTTCGCGTCGCGGACGATGTCTTGCGTCAGGGGGTGCAGGGCATCTCCGACATCATCCTCATCCCCGGCATGATCAACGTGGATTTTGCCGATGTGCGCAGCGTGATGGCCGATGCTGGCACCGCCCTGATGGGCATTGGCATGGGATCCGGCAAGTCCCGCGCCCGCGAAGCCGCCATTACCGCCGTGTCTTCTCCCCTACTGGAAACTTCCATTGAGGGGGCCAAGGGCGTGCTCTTTAACATCACCGGCGGGCTGGATCTGTCATTGCACGAGGTCACAGTAGCGGCCGAGATCATCGCCGAGGCTGTGGATCCAGAAGCCAACATCATCTTCGGCACCGTGCAAGACGAGCGTATGCAAGGGGAGGTGCGCATCACCGTCATCGCCACCGGTTTTGACGGATCGCGGGCCGCCGCCAGCGCTTCTGCACCCAAAGCCTCTGTCGCCAACAAGGTGGGGGTGGGGACGCGCAAGCCCACCTTTCCTAGCCCTGAGCCATCGCCTCGGCAGCCCCCTGAGCCTGAGCCCCCTGCTTCCGGGGGCTTGGACATTCCCGAGTTTTTGCGCCGCCGCCGCCCTCCTTCGTAGGGTAGAGTAAGGGGATGCGGCTATCCTGGTGCCGGTTGCTGAGAGTGGGGAGTGCTTTGGGGTTAAGCCATGAACATTGTTGTCTTGGCAGGGGGTCGTTCGGCAGAACGTCAGGTTTCTTGGGTAACGGGCAAAGCCTGTAAGCGGGCTTTGGAAGATTTGGGCCATCGGGTGAAGCTGATCGACCCGGAGGAGGATCTGCCGCTGCGCCTTTGGCAGGAACGG
The DNA here is from genome assembly GCF_047462475.1 of Synechococcus sp. H55.11. Classification (NCBI taxonomy): domain Bacteria; kingdom Bacillati; phylum Cyanobacteriota; class Cyanophyceae; order Synechococcales; family Synechococcaceae; genus Synechococcus; species Synechococcus sp. H55.11. The sequence continues at coordinate 2,247 of NZ_JANSJI010000007.1, read as the reverse complement.
CAGGCCGGCTGCGACTTCGTCTGGATTGCCCTGCACGGCCCCGGCGGCGAGGATGGGGTGGTGCAGGGGATGCTGGAGTGGCTGGGCCTGCCCTACCAGGGATCCGGGCCGTTGGCCAGCGCTCTGGCCATGGACAAGCTGGTGTCCAAGCAGATCTTTCGCGGCGCAGGGATCCCCACCCCTGAGTGGCTGGTCTGGGATGAAGCGCAACCGCTCTCCTGGGCCGAGTGCGTGGCGCACTTGGGATCCCCGCTGGTGGTGAAGCCCAGCAACAACGGCTCGACGGTGGGGATCAGCATTGTCCAGGATGAGAGGTCATTTGCTCAGGGGCTGGAGTTGGCCAGCTCGGTCTCCTCGCGGGTCTTCCTGGAGCGCTACATTCCCGGCAAGGAGATCACCCTCTCCATCCTCTCCGGCCAGGTTCTCCCGGCGATTGAGATCATCCCCGCCCAGGGGGATTTTTACGATTATGAAGCCAAGTATGCCCCCGGCGGCTCGCGGCATTTGATCCCCTGTTCCCTCACGGGGTCAGGATTGGCCCGCTGCGAGGCGGCAGGGCTGAGGGCCTATCAGGTGTTGGGATGTGAGGGCCTGGCGCGGGTGGATCTGCGGGTGGATGCCGACGAGAACCCCTGGGTGCTGGAGGTGAATACGTTGCCCGGCATGACCCCCACTTCGCTTTGCCCTGATGCGGCGGCAGCTCTGGGCTGGACGTTTACGGAGCTGGTGGAGCGGATGCTGCAGGATGCCCTGCAAAGGGCGGCTTCGACTCGCCCAGCCCCGTCTGGATCCCGGCCTTCACCACAGCCGGCTTGATCCCCAGCCAGGCTGCTTTCTAGAGAAAGAAAAGGAGCAAAACCAAAACCGCCACCCCCATCCCGACCATCAGCACCGCCGGCCACAGCCAGGCAATAGGGGATCCGCCTTTGCCAGCAGCTTTCTTGTCGGCAGCCTTTTCTCTGGGCTCAGGCTGGGGGCCAGCGGAATCGGGAGCAACCAGCGTCGGATCCTGCAGCAGCCGATTGCTTTGTTTTTCCAGCACGAGCGTGGTCTCCTCAGCACCCAAGAGAGGATCCCGCAGCGGCTCGGTTTGCTGCCACTCGTATTCGGAATGTCCCGAGGTGCGTCCATAGACCGTCACCTGCTCCAGGCCGGATAGGCCAAATGCCTCCAGCGCGGCTCGCACCTGTTGGGTGAGATGGGGGTAGTCGAGCTGGGTTTGCGGGGAGCGGTTGAGGAGAACGTGCAAATGGCCCTGGCGACGTTTGACGGCAATTTTGACAGGGACAGCCAAGCTGGCCTGCAACGCCTGGGCAATCTCAGCTTCCGTCATTGAGTTTTATTCCGGTGAAGGCAAGTTAATTCTAATACAGGCATGGGACAGGCGCTGGGAGTGGCGGCAGCGGCTTCGGGGTAAAATGTAATCCGCATCCCCAATCTGCCCGCCCAGGAGTGATTCCCCGGCAGATCCCGGCATACAACTAGCAGTCTTATGCAAGAAAAAGCCATCGTCCGCAACTATTTCAACACGGTCGGCTTCGAGCGCTGGCGCCGCATTTACGGCAACGAGGAAGTCAATTTCGTCCAAAAAGATATTCGACTGGGCCATGCCCGCACGGTCGAGACGGTGTTGCAATGGCTGGGGGATCCCTCCGGTTTGCGCATTTGCGATGCCGGCTGCGGGGTGGGCAGCCTTAGCTTGCCTTTGGCCGCCCGCGGGGCGCAGGTGTTCGCCAGCGACATCTCGGAGCAAATGGTCAACGAAGCGCGTCGCCGCCAACAGATGGAGCTGGGATCCACAGACAACCCCCAGTTTCAGGTTTTGGATTTGGAGGAACTGACAGGGGAGTACGATGTCGTCGTCTGCCTGGATGTGATGATCCACTATCCCGAAGCCGACGCCCTGCGCATGCTCAGGCACCTGACCGGACTGGCCAAGTCTCGTCTGCTCTTCAGCTTTGCTCCCAAAACTCCCTGGCTGACGCTGCTGAAGAAAGTGGGGGAGTTTTTCCCCGGCCCCAGCAAGACCACCCGCGCCTATCAGCACCGCGAGGCGACGCTGGTGAGCCACCTTACTGAGTGGGGCTGGAAAGTGCAACAACGGCAAACCATTCAAAGCCGCTTCTACTTTGCCTGGCTGCTCGATCTGGTGCGCTGAAGCCGCCGCCCAGTTACAGTCGTTTCCAATGGCAATGAAACCGTTCGTTGCCTCGATCCCTAACTCCCCTCTCCCTGAGGGAGAGGGGC
>NZ_JANSJI010000006.1:0-516 GCF_047462475.1 Synechococcus sp. H55.11 | reverse complement strand
GGGCTGCAGAATGTCAGACAAAGAGCCGCTGCAAGTGGGGAAATTGTTGTACAGCCTCCGCTTGAAGGGAGACCTTGAATTCAGATCCGTGCTGCTGCCGAACTGGTACTGGAAGCCACCCCACCAGGGGAAACCAGAACCGCTGCGGGCAAAGCTGCTTGGATTGACGGTGCCATCGCGGTTACTGATAGCGTCGCGCACGCAGGCCCAGCGCTGGTCGTTGGTGGCGCTGCCCAAGTTGGTCGTGGGACAGCTCGGCGCACTGCTGGTGTAGTCGTTGTTGTTGTATTGACCGATGGCGTCCGGCACCCCCTGGGCCGGGAACACCGGATCCGGCCAGCGCACTGCCCGCAGGTAGGGCAGGTTGGCGCGTTGAACATCTTGGGGCAGAGGGCCCACCTCCTGGCCCCTGGGGTTGGTGGCAAACCCTGTGTTGCGGTTGTACTCGTTCTGCGGGCTCCTGATCCAGCCGTTGTAGTACTCGGCCAGCAGGCCAGCGCCGCCAGGGTTCGGGCA
>NZ_JANSJI010000005.1:0-11417 GCF_047462475.1 Synechococcus sp. H55.11 | reverse complement strand
GGCGAGCAGATCAATGCCTTCTTAACCCACTTAGCGGTGGAGGAGAGGGTGGCGGCGTCCACGCAGAACCAAGCTCTCAGTGCGCTGTTGTTCCTTTACCGAGAAGTTTTGCATCTGGAGCTAGACCTTGACCTAGACGCCGTACGAGCCATGCGCTCAAGCTATTTGCCTACGGTCTTAACCCCTGAGGAGGTCAAGGCTGTCATTGTGCATCTGTCTGGGATCTATCGCTTGGTGGTGCAGGTGCTGTATGGCAGTGGCTCGAGGTTGGCAGGAGCTCAGCAGCTCCGGGTTAAAGATGTGGATTTTGCCCAACGGCAACTGGCGATTCGCAATAGTAAAGGGATGGAGAGCCGGTTAACGATGCTGCCAGAAACCCTAGTGGAACCTTTGCAAGAACACTTGCTCTGGGTCAAGCGACAACATCAGCAGGACTTGGAATAAGGATACGGCTCTGTCTATATTGCCCTTTGCTTTGGAGCGCAAGTATCCCAAGGCAGAGCGGGAGTGGAGCTGGTAAATTGCGAATTGTTACATGTGTAACGGCTCTTAACGAACCCAGTTCCGTTTCTCTGGTAGAACGGGAAACAGGCGCTAGGGAAGAATGCCCATTCCCGGCCCACTTGCTTTTTTGCATTGCACAAGGGAGAGCGACTGCATGTTTACTCTGGTTAAGCCCATCACCCGCCACGTAACCCCTGCTGAGCTGGGGGGGCGCCGACTGATGAAGGTGGTGTACGTGGTGTTGGAGCCGCAGTATCAGAGTGCCCTGACGGCGGCGGTGCAGCGCATCAATGCCCAGAACCCCAAGCTGGCGGTGGAGCTGTCTGGTTACTTGGTGGAAGAGCTGCGGGATCCCGCGGGATATGAGGCTTTCCAGCGGGATCTGGAGACGGCCAATGTCTTTATCGGCTCCTTGATCTTCATTGAGGACATTGCCCAGAAGGTGGTACAGGCAGTAGAACCCCTGCGGGAGCGGCTGGATGCGGTGGTGGTGTTCCCCTCCATGCCAGAGGTGATGCGCCTTAATAAGCTGGGATCCTTTTCCATGGCGCAACTGGGCCAATCCAAGAGCGCCATTGCCCAGTTCATGCGCAAGCGCCAACAGGGATCCAACTTCCAAGAGGGGATGCTGAAGCTGCTGCAGACGCTGCCCAAGGTGTTGAAGTACCTGCCCTTTGACAAGGCCCAGGATGCCCGCAACTTCATGCTCAGCTTCCAGTACTGGCTGGGCGGATCCCGCGAGAACCTGGAGAACTTTTTGCTGATGCTGGCGGATCGCTACCTGCCGGGGATGCGGGATCAGGTTAAGTTTGCCGAGCCGGTCACCTATTTGGAGATGGGCATTTGGCACCCGCTGGCGCCGCAGATGTTTGCCAGCCTGGCGGAGTATTGGGATTGGTACAACGCCCGCGAGGATCTGCCAGAAGACGTGAAGGATCCCCTGGCTCCCTGCGTGGGGCTGGTGCTGCAGCGCACCCACCTGGTGACGGGGGACGATGCCCACTACGTGGCCATGGTGCAAGAGCTGGAGTCGCGCGGAGCGCGGGTGGTGCCGGTGTTTGCCGGCGGCTTGGACTTTTCCAAGCCGGTGAACGAGTTTTTCTGGAACGAGCAGAAGACGACGCCAATTGTGGATGTGGTGGTGTCGCTGACGGGGTTTGCCCTGGTGGGCGGGCCGGCGCGGCAGGATCACCCCAAAGCCGTGGAGGCGCTGCAACGGCTCAATCGCCCCTACATGGTGGCGCTGCCCTTGGTGTTTCAATCCACAGAGGAATGGGCCACTAGTGACTTGGGCCTGCACCCGGTGCAGGTGGCGCTGCAGATTGCCATCCCTGAGCTGGACGGGGCCATCGATCCCATCATCCTCTCGGGGCGGGACGCGGCCACCGGCAAGGCCCATGCTCTACAGGATCGGATTGAGCTGATCGCGGCGCGGGCCATCAAGTGGGCCAATCTGCGGCGTAAGCCCAAGCTGGAGAAGAAGATCGCCATCACCGTCTTCAGCTTCCCGCCGGACAAGGGCAATGTGGGGACGGCGGCCTACTTAGATGTGTTTGCTTCCATCCACCGCGTCATGCAGGCGCTGGCCCACAACGGCTATGACCTGGGGCCAGAGCTGCCCAAAACGCCGCAGGAGTTGATGGAGGCCATCCTGCACGATGCCCAGGCCCAGTACGCCAGCCCGGAGCTGAACGTGGCTGCCAAGCTGTCGGTGCGGGAATACGAGGCCCTGACGCCCTATGTCAAAGCCATTGAAAAATATTGGGGGCCGGCGCCGGGGCACCTGAACACCGACGGGCAGAATCTGCTCATCTACGGCAAGCACTTTGGCAACGTGTTCATCGGGGTGCAGCCCACTTTTGGCTACGAAGGGGATCCCATGCGGCTGCTCTTTTCCAGGTCGGCCAGCCCCCACCACGGTTTTGCCGCCTACTACACCTATTTGGAGAAAGTTTGGGGAGCCGATGCGGTGCTGCACTTTGGCACCCATGGCTCTTTGGAGTTCATGCCGGGCAAGCAGATCGGCATGTCGGGCGAGTGCTACCCGGATAATTTGATTGGATCCCTGCCCAACTTGTACTACTACGCGGCCAACAACCCCAGCGAGGCCACCATCGCCAAGCGGCGCGGCTACGCCTGCACCATCAGCTACTTGACGCCGCCGGCAGAAAATGCCGGCCTCTACAAGGGGTTGCAGGAGCTGCGGGAGTTGATTGGCTCTTACCAAACCCTGCGGGAGGGGGCACGGGGCATTGCCATTGTCAACGCCATCTGTGACAAGGCGCGCCTGGTCAACCTGGACAAGGACGTGGAGCTGCCGACGGTGGATGCCGGCCAGCTCACCCTGGAAGAACGGGACACGGTGGTGGGCCAGCTCTACGCCAAGCTAATGGAGATCGAGTCGCGGCTGTTGCCCTGTGGGCTGCATGTGATCGGGGCGCCCCCTACCGCAGAGGAAGCCATCGCCACGCTGGTCAGCATCGCCAGCATTGACCGCCCAGAAGAAGGGATCCTTGGCCTGCCTCGCATTATTGCCCAGAGCCTAGGCCGGGATATCGACGAGATCTACCGCAACCGGGATCGGGGGCACCTGGCGGATACGGAGCTGCTGGATCGCATCAACAAGGCCTGCCACAAGGCAGTGGCGGCCCTGGTGCAGGAGCAAACCGACGCCCAGGGGCGGGTCTCCAGGGTAGCTAAGCTCAACTTCTTCAACATGGGGCGGCAGGCGCCCTGGCTGGTGGCCCTCAAGGAGGCAGGCTATCCCCAGGTGGATGCAGAGCTGCTCAAGCCTCTGTTCGAGTTTTTGGAAGAGTGCCTTAAGCAAATTACGGCTGACTACGAGCTGGGATCGCTGCTGCGGGCCTTGGAAGGGGAGTACATCCTGCCGGGGCCGGGCGGGGATCCCATCCGCAACCCCAATGTATTGCCGACGGGGCGCAACCTGCACGCTTTGGATCCCCAGTCCATCCCCACGGCAGCGGCCATCAAGTCGGCGGAGATCGTGGTGGAGCGGCTGCTGGCCCGCGAGTTGAGCGCCAACGGCGGCAGGTACCCGGAAACCATCTCGGTGGTGCTCTGGGGCACGGACAACATCAAGACCTATGGGGAATCGCTAGCCCAGGTGCTGTGTTTGCTGGGGGTGCGTCCCAAGCCGGATGCCCTGGGGCGGGTGAACAAGGTGGAGCTGATCCCTCTGGCGGAGCTGGGGCGGCCCCGCATCGACGTGGTGGTCAACTGCTCGGGGGTGTTCCGGGATCTGTTTGTCAACCAAATGGCTCTCCTCGACCGGGCGGTGAAGCTGGCGGCCTTGGCCGACGAGCCGCTGGAGCTGAACTTTGTGCGCAAGCACGCCCTACAGCAGGCCAAGGAGCTGGGGCTGACGCTGGAGCAGGCAGCAACGCGGGTCTTTTCCAACGCTTCCGGCTCCTACTCGGCCAACATCAACCTGGCGGTGGAAAACAGCTCCTGGGAAGACGAGAGCGAGCTGCGGGAGATGTATCTATCCCGCAAGTCCTTTGCCTTCGGCTCCAATCTGCCCAACCAGCAGATGCGGCAGCTTTTTGAGGCCAGCCTGAAAACGGTGGACGTTACCTTCCAGAATCTGGATTCCTCGGAGATCAGCCTGACGGATGTCAGCCACTACTTCGACTCGGATCCCACCAAGCTGGTGCAGAGCCTGCGCCCGGACGGCAAGGCCCCCTCGGCCTACATGGCGGATACCACCACACCCAACGCCCAGATCCGCACCCTGAGCGAGACGATCCGCCTTGATGCTCGCACCAAGCTGCTCAACCCCAAGTGGTATGAGGGCATGCTCAAGCACGGCTACGAAGGGGTGCGGGAGATCGCCAAGCGGCTGGTGAACACCTCCGGCTGGTCGGCCACGGCAGGCGCGGTGGACAACTGGATCTACGAGGAAACCAACGAGACCTTCATCAAGGACGAGGCGATGCGGCAGCGGCTGATGAACCTCAACCCCCACTCCTTCCGGCGCATCGTCGGATCCCTGTTGGAGGTGCACGGGCGTGGCTACTGGCAGACTTCCCAGGCCAATATTGAGCGCCTGCAGGAGCTGTACCAAGAAGTGGAAGACCGGATCGAGGGGGTGGAATAGGGGCCAAAGGGGATCCCTGCCGATCGTTGGCGCCGTTGCCACTGGAAGAGGGGTGCGGGAGTTCTACCCCAGCAACCCCGACCAGTGCAGGTAGGCTTCCACCAGGGGGGATCCCGCCAAGGCGGCCACGGCACCGCCCAGAGCCAAGTAGGGGCCGAAGGGGATGGGTTTGCCCAGGCGGGCCTTTCCTTTGGTCATGGCCAGCAGGCTGCCCAGCAAGCCGAAGCCGGAACCCAAAAGGAGAGTCACCACGACTCCTTGCCAGCCCAGCCACATGCCGATCAGAGCCAGCAGCTTGCCATCTCCTCCGCCCATGGCCTCCCGCTGCAAAACCCAGCGGGCAACAAAGCCAATGCCCTCCAGCAACCAAATGCCCAACACGGCCCCCGCGATCCCGGCCACCAGCGACAGGCCCATGGCCGCCAGGGATCCGGATCCTTCCAGCCAGGGCAGCGCCAAGCGGGCCAGCAGCCCCGCCACCAAGCCGGAGCGGGTGAGCGCTTCCGGCAGCAAGAACGTGTCCAGATCAACCAGCGCCAGGGCCAGCAGCCAGCCCAACAAGACACAGGTGAGGATCCCGCGGGGGGAAAAACCCAAGATGGCGATGCTGAGGCCAAACAGCCCCAGGGTCAAGGCTTCAACGGCAGGGTAGCGCCAGCTAATCTGCGCACCGCAGTGGCGGCAGCGGCCCCGCAGCAGGAACCAGCCCAGAATGGGGATGTTCTCCGTCGGGCCCAGCGGTGTTTTGCAGTGGGGACAATGGGATCCAGGATAGAGCAGAGAGAGGCCCCGCGGCAGGCGATAGACTACCACATTGAGAAAGCTGCCCACACAGGCTCCTAGCACCAACACCAGCACCCAGCCCAACAGGCGCAGCTCCCAGATGCCGTTCGCGTCGGCGTTGCTCAGCCACATTGCGCAAGCGCTGCGTAGCAGGAGAGAAGGTTGAGCATGGCAACCACTTCAAAAGGGCAGGAGAAGAACGGGAGAGGAGCCCTTCTGCCTCACCGCAGCGGCTCCAACTGCTGCAGCGGAATAAAGGTTTCTTGGGGCAGCAGAATGGGAAACTCAGAAAAGATCAGATCCCCTCTCAGGGTACGGCGGTGGATGACCACACCCCGCGGCGGCTGCTCCAGCACCTCCGGTCGATGCTGGAGATGAAATTGATAGATCTGACGAGCTGCTTGCAGCAACGCGCTGTCCATGTGCGGTTTCCCTACCTTGCGAAGCCCACTATTACCCTAACGATGTTCCCAAAGTCGCTTGGGATCCCTAACGTTCTGTCCGCCCTCTTTGAGCTTTTTTAGAAACGCTTAAGGTTCCTTAAAAGAGCCTTAAAAAGCGAGGATCCCTTGAACCGTTCGCACAAACGGAATGGAGTCTCTACACCTGCTCCTCCCCAAAAGACAAGCTGAGCCAGCCTGGCCCTGGCAAGCCTAAACCCAGGATATCGCCGCCGGGGGGTTATGGGCCATCTCCGCCCACTCAATTCCCAATACTCTTTAGGGAACGGGGGCATGCTTCTGGCAACCATGAAGCATTCTGGAGTTGTCGGCAGCCGGCTCAAGACGGTTTGCCCTCAGGGCTGGGGGAGATCAAGTTTGGGCCCATGCTGTAGGAAGAGCCACGGTAACTGGGTTTGGGGTTAAGCTTGTCTTGGAAGCGGGTGATGATCTGGATGGTGCGCTGCACGTCTGCCGGAAAGATCACCACCAGGTCTCCGGGTTCGGCCTTTTCCAAAGCAGTTTCGATGGCAGTTGCCTCATCCAGGATCTCCTGCAAGCGATCCCCTGCCTTTTCCTGTTCCCAACCCTGCCGGATCAGAGCGGCCACTTCGCCTGGCTCCCGTCCCCGCCGGTCATCATCTTCTTTGACGATGGCTCGGTCGAACATCCGCGCCGCCAGGACTCCCAACTCTCTCAGATCGCTGTTGCGCCGATCCCCGGGGCCGCCAATCACGCCAATCTTCCGCTGACAATCCCAGCGTTCCAGGGTGCTCTGAATGGCCTCGTAGCCTGCCGGGTTGTGGGCGTAGTCCACCAACACCTGGTAGCCGCCCACATCGAACAAGTTGAGCCGACCGGGGGTTTGAGCCACAGAACTGGTAAAGGTGCCCAGTGCCATGCGGATGTCGTCGATGGAAACCCCGTGCAGGAAGGCGGCCAGGGTGGCGGCCAGGGCATTTTGGATCATGAAGCTGGCCTTGCCGGAGAGGGTGAGGGGAATGTTGGTTACATCTTCGATGCGCAGTTTCCAGCCCCGTTTCAAAATCGAGATGTGACCCTCTTCATAAACAGCCGCTGTGCCCCCGGAAGCAATGTGCTTTTGAATGAGGGGATTCTCCGGGTTCATGCTGAAATAGGCCACCGTCGCCTTGACGTTGGCGGCCATGGCGGCCACCAGGCCGTCGTCGGCATTTAAGACGGCGTAGCCCCGCTCGTGTACCGCCTCCACCAAAACCGATTTGACGCGGGCCATGTCTTCCAGGGTTTCGATGTCCCCCAGCCCCAGGTGATCTGAGGTTACGTTGAGCACCACGCCAATGTCGCATTCCGGGAACCCCAAACCCTCCCGCAAGATACCGCCCCGTGCCGTTTCCAGCACCGCCACTTCTACGGTGGGATCCCGCAGTACCAGGCGGGCGCTGTGGGGGCCGGTCATGTCTCCCTTGGCAATTTGATGGTTTTGAATGTAAACGCCGTCGGTGGTGGTAAAGCCGACCCGCTTGCCGATACCTTTGAGGATGTGGGCGATCAGGCGGGTAGTGGTGGTTTTGCCGTTAGTGCCGGTGACGGCCAGGATGGGGATACGGGTGTGGCTGCCGGGGGGAAAGAGCATGTCGATGATGGGCTCGGCCACATTGCGCGGGATCCCTTCGCTGGGGGCCAGGTGCATACGCAAACCCGGAGAGGCGTTCACTTCGACGATGCCGCCGCCGGTTTCGTTGACGGGCTGGGCGATGTCCGGGCAGATGAGGTCGATGCCCGCCACATCCAGGCCGATGATCTGAGCTGCCCGCTCGGCAATAAAGGCATTGTAGGGGTGGATGATATCGGTGCAATCGACGGCAATGCCGCCGGTGCTCAGGTTGGCCGTGGACTTGAGGGTGCAATGCTCTCCTTCGGGCAGCACGGTATCCAGGGTGTAGCCTTTGCTCTCCAGGATGCGCAGGGTCATGTCGTCAACGCTGATCTGGGTCAGCACGTTTTCGTGACCAAACCCCCGCCGCGGATCCCGGTTGACCGCATCGATCAACTCTTGAATGGTGGAGCGGCCATCCCCCACTACATGGGCTGGGATCCGTTTGGCCACGGCCACCAGTTTGTTGTTGATCACCAGCAGGCGGTAGTCATCCCCCACCAGGTGTTGTTCCACCAACACCACATCGGAGTACTGGCTGGCCGCATCGTAGGCGATCTCGGCGGCCTCCAAGCTGGTGATGTTGACGGTGATGCCCTTGCCATGGTTGGCGTTGAGGGGCTTGATCACCACCGGAAAGCCCCCCACATCCTCGATAGTGGCCGCCAACTCGCTGCGACGCCGCACGGTGTAGCCCTTGGGCACCGGGATCCCCATGTCTTGCAGCAGTTCTTTGGTGGCCCGTTTGTCGGCGGCCAGGTCGGCGGCAATGATGCTGGTTTTTTCGGTGGTGGTGGCTTCGATGCGCTTTTGGTAGACTCCGTACCCCAGTTGCACCAGGGATCCCTTGTTAAGGCGGAGATAGGGGATGCCGCGCAGGGCGGCCTCATCCAGCAGAGCTTGGGTGCTGGGACCGAAGCGGACGTTTTCTCGGATCTCTCGCAACTCTTGGATGTCCAGCTCCAGGTCGCGGCGGTAGTCTTCTCCATCCACCAAGGCCTGACAGAGATACACTGCAGCTTTGGCGGCAAAGCGCCCGGCTTCTGCCTCCTGATACTCAAAGACGACGTTGTAGGTGCCGGGGGTGGAGGTTTCGCGGGTGCGGCCAAAATCCACTTTCATGCCGGCCAGGGTCTGCAGTTCCAAAGCCACATGCTCCACCACATGGCCCATGAGGGTACCCTCTTCCACCCGTTGCAAGAATCCCCCATAGCAGCCGCGGGAGCACTGATGTTCCCACAGTCCCGGCAACAAGGTCTGCAACCTTTCTTTAAAACCCGGAATGGTGTTGGTGGGGCGCTCCCGCAGGTCTTCCAGATCGAGCCGCATTTGGATCAGCTTGTGACGACGGATGCTCCAGTAGTTGGGGCCACTGAGAACGCGGATGGATCGAATGCGCATAGGGTTCAAGGAAAACGGTAGAGAGGGGAACAGACGACTGCTGCTTATCTGAGAAGGTTGGCTCGGGGAACTTCCTCGGCATCTGCGAGCCCTACCTGGTGCTGCAAAGCACTTGAACAGCTCGCCACGCGAACAGCCCTAATCTACACTCCCTTTGCCAGGGGCGAGAAAGAGTATCCTTTAATACGATTTTTTGGCAGGCGAGCAAGGTTAAGACAACGCCATGGATCCCGCCTGAGCGGGACAGTACAGTGGGGGCAAACGTGCCGCGGAAACATGGAAAGAACCTATCTGCTGGGGCTGGGCTGGATCCTGGGCCTGTTGCTGCGGGCCTGGCCGGCGGTGAGCGGCTGGGGCTGGGGGATCCCGCTGGGGCTGGGATTGGTGGGATCCCTGGGGTGGCGGCGACGACCGCGTTTGGCCCGCACCTGGCTGGCGATGGGTCTGGTGGGCTGCCTGGCCTGGGCCTACCTGGGCTGGCGGCAGCCGGTTCCCGGCCCGACGGATATTAGCCTGCTGGCCCCACAGCCGCAGATGAGCCTGGTGGGCACCGTTCTTGCGGAGCCCCGTCCCACCCGCAGCGAGCGGCGGCAGTTTTGGCTTGAGGCGGAGCAGGTGTTGGAGGCCAACTCCACCGCTCGCCAGGTGAGCGGCAAGCTCTACGTCACTGCCAGCCCTGAAGCTCTCCCAAGCCAGGATCTCCATCCCAACCAGCGGGTGCGCCTGACGGGATCCCTCTACCTTCCCAGTCCAGCCCTGAACCCAGGCAGCTTTGATTTTCAGGTCTATCTGCAGCGGCAGGGGGCTTTTGCGGGGTTCAGCGCTCGCGAGGTGATTCCCCAACCGGGCGGGAGGGGCTGGGGAGGTTGGGTGTTGCGGCGGCGGGTGCGGGAGGCGTTCATTGCCGGGCTGGGGGAGCGGCAGGGGAACCTCTTGGCTTCCCTGGTGCTGGGATCCCGCGCTGCTCAACTGGACTTTGATTTGCAGGATGCCTTTCGAGAAGTTGGCCTGGCCCACGTCCTGGCGGCCTCTGGGTTTCACGTGTCGCTGCTGGTGGGGGTGGTGTTCGTCCTGACGCGGCGGCTGCCGGTGCGCCTGCAGCAAGGGATCCTCCTGGCGGTCTTGGGGATTTACCTCACCTTGACGGGGTTTACGCCTTCGGTGTTGCGGGCGGCGGTGATGGGGGTGGCGGCCATGCTGGTACTGACGGAGCCCAGACTGGAAGGAAAAGTCAGGCTTAACCCCCTGGGGACGCTGCTGGTGGCGGCAGTTTTGCTCTTGATCTACCAGCCCTTGTGGATTACGGACTTGGGGTTTCAGCTTAGCTTTGCCGCCACCTTGGGGCTGCTGGTGGGGACGGCGCCGATCGTGTCCCGGCTGGACTTTTTGCCGCCGGCGGTGGCTACCGCTCTGGCCGTTCCGCTGGCCGCCCAGATCTGGACCCTGCCGCTACAGGTGGTTATCTTTGGCCGCATCCCCACCTACTCGCTGCTGGCCAACCCGCTGCTATTGCTTCTAGTAGTGCCGCTGCTGGTGGCAGGGTTTGGGGCGGCCCTGGTGGCCTTGATCTGGCCGGGGCTGGGATCCCTGCTAGCCCAGCCCTTGACGTTTTTGCTCACGCCTTTGATCAACTGGGTGAGCTGGATGGCCAGCTGGCCCCTAAGCTCCTACTACACCGGCAGGGTCTCGTTGCTGCAGTGCCTGCTCCTCTACGGGGCGCTGGTGGCCCTAACCTTTTGGCCCCGCTGGCGGCGGGCTTTCCGCTGGCAGGGTACTGCTCTGGTTATGGCTGCCATCCTGCTGGGGCCGAGGCTGTGGCCGGGGCCGCCAGTTCAGATCACGGCTTTGGCCAGTGGCCGTATCCCCATCCTGGCCATCCAAGCCGAAGGACGCCATCTCTTACTGAACAGCGGCGATCCCCGCTTGGCCGAGCGCACGGTGCTGCCCTTTTTGCGGCAGCAGGGCCTGCGCCGTCTGGAGGGGGCGGTGGCCATGACCTCTGCCGGCTCGGCCAATGGGGGCTGGGAGATCCTGCTTTCGGCTTTCTCCATCGGGCAGTTCTGGGATGGGGGCGGCGTCAATGCCGCCTCGGACAGCTACCTGCGCTCCCTCAGCGCCGTGCAAGCAGCCGGGATCCCCTATCAAGTCTTGCGGCCTGCGGATTGGATCCCTTTTTCGGAGCGGCTGAAGCTGCAGGCTGTCCACACCAACCCTCTGGTGTTGACCCTGGAGGCGGAGGGATCCCGTTGGCTGCTCTTGGGATCCGCCGGCACCAACGTCCAGGCTGAGCTGACCGGATCCCCCCTGCTGCCGGCCCAGATCGACTGGCTGTGGTGGGATGGGGGATCCGTGATCCTGGACTTGCTGGAGCGCTTTCAGGTGCAGGCGGGCATCAGCTCCGGCCCTGTTGGCGAGGCAGTAGCCACCTGGTTTCGGCAAAAGCAGCGGCCCCTCTACATCGCCGATCGCGTTGGAGCAGTGAGCTGGTCGCGGCGGGGCGTGCAAACCCTGAGGGCGCAACTGGACGGATAGGTGG
>NZ_JANSJI010000004.1:8307-11441 GCF_047462475.1 Synechococcus sp. H55.11 | reverse complement strand
AAGCATACAACAGCCGTGAAAGAGATTAACCCCCCTCTCCCTTTGGGAGAGGGGCCGGGGGTGAGGGCTATCTCTTTGGGAGAGGGGCTGGGGGTGAGGGTCATCCCTCTGGGAGAGGGGCTGGGGGTGAGGGGTTTCGGCTAAGCTTGGCGCTGCAGGAGCAGAGGGGGGTCAGCCGTCTGCAAAGGGCGAATGGCAAAGAAACTTTCGTAGATGCAATCGCCAACGTAATTCATTTGCAATTGCAACTTGTCGAGAAATTCGTGTAAGCCCTGCTCCATAATATCGTCAATGGTGAGATAATCCAGCTCAGAGCGCAGCCGTCCCAAAGCCCGCTCACTGGGATCCCGCCAAGTATCAGCAGGGGTTCCAGTAATCTGGTGTAGGGAGCGATCGGCGTGAATGAGACAAAACTGAATGGAGCGGGGAAATTGCCGATCCAAAATCAGGAAAGAGGCCACCTCTCTAGGGTTAATGCGGTGTTGGCGGCTGTATTTTCGATACATTTCATAAGCGCTGGCCGACTTTAGGAGAGCAATCCACTGCAATTCATCCAGGGGCGTGCCCACATCCTGTACAGAAGGCAGCAAAATAAAATACTTAACATCCAGAATGCGAGCCGTTTTGTCAGCCCGTTCCAAAAGGCGGCCGATTTGTCCAAAGTGCCACCCCTCCCCGTGGGTCATGGTGGCATCCATCACCCCAGCAAAGAGATGGCTGGCCAGCTTGACTTCCGTGAAGAAATCGTGGAGCTGGCTCAGATGCGGCCACTGTTGAGCAGCTTCCTTCACCATTAAGTAGAAGCGATTCACCCGCTCCCACATTTCCGAAGAAATGATCTCCCGCACAGAGCGGGCATTTTCCCGTGCCAGCCGCAAGCAGGAAAAAATCGAGTTGGGATAATCCCTATCAAAAGCCAGAAACTGGATCACCGTTTCCTGGGTCGCCTGGCCGTAGCGCTGGTAAAACAGCTCCTGATCCCCAGTGGTGGAGATGATGGGATCCCATTGCTGAGCTGTGCCACTAGGTGAGTCGAGGATGAGGTTTAGGTTGACATCGATAAAACGGGCAATGTTCTCGGCCCGCTCCACGTAGCGGTTGAGCCAGTAGATGGAATCGGCCACGCGACTCAACATGGTGTTGCCTCCTCTGTTGTCCTCAACCCCAACAGACGGAGCAGCCGCCGCAGCTCCACCAGCAGCACTCCTGCCACGCCGGTCAGGATCCAGCCCAGCCAGTCCGCCGCCGTGCCCAAGTAGCGCACCTCCACGCGGTGCTCCCCCGGCGGGATCCGCACTTGCAACAGCCCTGGCCCGTTGTATTCAGCAGCTCTGAACCGTCCATCAATTTGTACCCGCCAGGCGGGGTAGTAAAACGTGCGCAAGACTACAGCTTGCTCCTGACCGGTGGGGTTAAGCGCCCGAAAGCGACGGTAGCCGTAGCGCCACTCTTCCACCTGGAGCCGCGCCGCCGGATCCTCTACCTCGCCTTGCCACTGCAGCAGCGGATCCACCTGTGGGGGCGGCATGGGCAGCGTCGCCTGGCGGGGCCGGTATTCCAGCGCATCCACCAGCGCCAGCCCATCGGGAAAGCGCCAGTGCATGTGCAAGAAAGCAATGCCCGGCCGCTCTTGGGGCTCGTTGGGGAACTGCTTGGCTGCAGCGAGTTCTTGAAAAGTTTGGACAAGCGGCGGATCAAAGCCGGCTTTGGACACCAGTTGCAAGCCCTGCCAGGTTTGGACTGCCATGGCCAGGCCGAGCCCCACCAGCAAAGGGAGCCGCCAGCGCTTGTGCCCCCATCCCCACCCAGCTAGAGATCCCACTAGCCAAGGCACGGTTACCGCCGTCACCGCCATCCAGCGCCAGGAGAACTGAATCCGCCGCAGGGGCAAAACCCACTCGTAGAGCCAAGCCAGCAGATCCGTCATCATCAGCAGCGCCACCAGGCTGGCTCCCAGGCTGTAGAGCAGGGTGGCTCTGGCAAGAGATTCGGCAGCGCCACTTTCCTGGCAGGAGAAACTCCTCCCCGACCGGCGGGCCAGCCAAAAAACCAGGATCCCAACCCCTCCCAGAACCGCCGCCATCCAAACCCAGTACCCCACCAGGTTGCTCTCAAACCAGTGCTCTGTCCAGCGCGGCTGCAGCTGCATGAGCCCGCTCACCATCAGGCGATGGTGGGGTGTATACTCGTCGGCAAAGTTGACAAAATCCACCTGGACATGCCGCTGATCCCAAAAGGCTGGCAGCAGATAAAACGCCGTCCACCCTAGCCCCAGCCCAAACCCCAGGTAGCAGCGCCCCACCCTGGGCCAGAAGGGATCCCTTCCCCCCAACACCCAAGGCAGAGGCAGCCAAATCAGGGTAAACACCAGCAAGGTGGGCAGGTGGGACAGCGCCAGCAGGCCATAGCTCAGGGCCAAAGCCGCAACCGGCCAGATGGACTGGGGCCGGCAGATCGTCTGCAGCGAGGCCCAGAAAATCCAGGGGGAGACGGCAATGGCCCACACTTCCCCTATGGCTCCCCGTTGGTAGATATCCACCAGCCAATAGGGGCCGGCCATGCTCAGCAGGGCCAAGACCAGCGCCAAAGCCCAAGGAAGCACCTGCCGCAGCAGAAGGTACAGCCCCAGCCCCAAGACCGCCATCGCTAGGCCCATGCTGGCCACCAAAGAGCCGAGCATGTCCAGCCCCAGGGCTCGAAAGGGCAAAGTGGCCACCATACACAGGGGCGGATAGAAGGCAAAGGTGGGGTTGCCATAGCCAAAGTTGGAATACTCCAGCCAGCGGGGGTAAAACTGCCCGCCGAAAAACTGGCGCTGATACTGGAAGGCCCAATTGAGATTGAAGTGGGTGGAATGGGTGATGGGGTAGCCCCGCTGCAGCATTGGCCAGAGCAGTGCCAGCACCCCGGCCAGCAGCGCGATCCCGATAAGCCCTCCCGGTTGGTGCAACCTCTTCAACATCTCACTGGGACGGGCTATTCTGATCGAACCCAGAAGGCCCGGAACTTCCCCCATACTTGCACAACAGGCGGATATTCTCGATCACCATCGCCTTTTCCAAGGCCTTGGCCATGTCGTACAGGGTGAGGGCAGCCACTGCAACCGCCGTCAAAGCCTCCATCTCCACTCCGGT
>NZ_JANSJI010000004.1:5419-8207 GCF_047462475.1 Synechococcus sp. H55.11 | reverse complement strand
CTTGGCGGCCATGATCCCGGCCAGCCGAGCCGCTTCCACCACATTCCCTTTGGGCCCTTGACCGGCCAAAATGGCCTCTAAAGTCCTTTCTGACATGCGTACCTGCCCTTGGGCAGTGGCCAAATGGGCAGCCAGGGGCTTGTGTCCCACTTCCACCCTCTGTACCCGACCGGAAGCGTCCAGGTGGGTGAGGGTTGGGCCAACATCAGAGGTCAAATCCGACGGCACCCCAGCCTCCTGCAATCCTTGAAAGCTGCAACAGCCGGCTCAGGCTCCAGTGAAGTCGTCAAATCAGCAACCAAGCCCTCAACTTGAGAACTGTTAGTAGCGAATCCAAGCATAGGCGGCATCGGAGAGCACCGGCACCTCGGCATAGTGACCGCGCACGTTCTGCACCCAAGCATAAAGGGTGACAGCGATTACCCCAAGCAGGGCAGTGGTGGCCAAAATGCTAACAAGCGCTGCCAAACCAAGGCTGCCAAAGAGCATAGCGAACACCTGCATCAACACTTGCACCAAAAACAGGGCAATGTTGAGCAGCAGCGCCTGCATCGTGTTGAAGCGAACAAAATGGGCGACGCGGCCGTTGCGGATTACGAAAAAGAGTAGGGCAAAAAACAGCCCCATGCCCAGCCAGCCCGTGGCCAGAGGCAGCAAACGCAGCAGCGGACTAAAAATGGGGATCAAACCTGGCAGAGATTGAAACAAACCAGAGGGCACAAAGCCGAAGGGCAGAGCCGATACCAACGGCAAAAGGTAGGGAAGGGATCCCCAGAGCCGATCGATGGGAGTGATGTTGCCGCGCCAGGTCATAATCCGTCGATCCCCTTAGTGCAGTGGCCATTGAAGCAAGTTTGCCGGTCGGTGCGCTCTCGGAATCCCTAGATGGGAAGAAGAAAGCGACACCCGAGCTTTGGGCCTATTGTAGTCGATGGATTTTGGCGACTCAACACGCTCGACCGCAAGCCGGCCTCAGCTTTCGAGTGAGCAGAACAAATAATTATTGAGTGGGCAAGTGTTCACGGTGAGCATCCTCCTTCATCCGGGCTGGTATAATCGCTGGCAATTCCTTTCTCCATCACCGGTCTTTTGGGTTCTTTAAGTCTTTTTTCGGCTTCGACCATGAAGATTTCCTCCTTTCCTGTTGCCCGCCTTGTGGGAGCTTTCCTCTGGCAAGCTTGGTCTGGTCTCATCGGCTTTTTCAACGACCGCCTGTTGCCGGAGCGCTACCATGTTCGGCCCGAAGCTTTGCCGGAGGGGCTGGCCCAGCTTTGGGCCCGTTACCTGTGCTACCGGCAAGCTTCTCGTCCAGGGGCAATCCAGTTTCGCGGCTTGACGGTGGAGCCTGGACGGGATCTGCGCTCGGCTCGTCTTGAAGCTCGTCCGGTCCGCTACCGCGGCTGCCCTGTGGAGACGGTTGCCCGCTGCGGGGATCCCTCTCCTGCCGGCCAACTTCTCACTGAAAAAGCTTTTGTGCCTCCCTACTGGAGACTGCTCAATACATTGCGCTTGAAGTTGAGCCTGGCCGATATCGATCGCTATTCGGTCACCCCGGCTCTGCAGCGGGTTTACCGTGGCCAAGTGTTCTAGCGGTTTATCTCCCTACGGGTGGCTGACCCCACGGTTGAGGCGCTGCCGCTGGTAGATGTTGGGTTGACCAGCTTGTTTCTCCTGAGCAGCGGGGGGAGGAGCTCCAGATACCCGCCACCTTTAGCTAAAAGCCGCAGGAGCCCCGCTCCCTACCGCCTAGCGGTCGGAGTTGGGTAGTTTACAAGTCCTTGAGCTGCAAACAAAAAGGCTCTGAAAGACCAAGAAAAAGCTAAGGTGGTGCGGCAACGCGCCCGCATCGCGAACAGCCGGGGAGATTTTCTGCACCACCTTAGGACTCGATGGGTGCGTGAAAGCCGAGCCATCGAGGTGGAAGAGCAGGCGGTCGGCAATGGGCAGGCATCCCAAGCGGGCTCAATCCATGTTTTTCGGTCGATGCTCGAGCCAATTTTAATCGGGTTGAGCGCTGTGCTCTGGGGCGGTCTCTGGGGCTACGCCACGCTGCTGATCGTGTTGGTGAACTTCAAGGAGCAGGGATCGGTTTACGCCTACCCCATGCAAGTGGTGTTGGATCGCTTTGTGGAATCTTTGGGGCTGGACTGGCTCAAAGCTTTGCATGCCATGCAACTGAAGCCGCTGCGCCAGATCAGCTATGCCCTGTTTGGCGCTGTCACCTTAGGGGTGGTCTGGATGCTTTGGGTGTTGGGGTGAGGCAATGAACGCTGCTCAACTGGTCGCCATTCTCTCTACTGCCATTGCCACCGCCACACCGTTGGTTTTCGCCAGTGTAGGAGAAACCATCACCGAGCGAGCAGGGGTGATCAATCTCTCCGCAGAGGGGACGATCATGCTGGCTGCCATGGTTGGGTTCGCCGTGGCCAAGCTGACGGGAAGCCTGGTGTTGGGCTTTTGGGCTGCCGCTGCTGGGGCCACTTCTGTTCCGAAGGGATCTGCTGCTGTATGCCAGCTATGCGCTGATTGGGGGAACTTGGTTCTTTTTTTATCGCACCCGGCCTGGCCTGATGCTGCGGGCCATGGGAGAACAGCCGGCAGCAGCCTTTGCCCGTGGCACCGATGTCATTTTCTGGCGCTATGTCTACACCCTCGTGGGAGGATCCCTGCTGGGCTTGGCAGGAGCCGCTTTTTCGCTGGATTTCAAGGCCGGCTGGAGCCACCGACACACAGCAGGTTACGGCTGGATTGCTTTGGCCATCGTCATCTTCGGCGGCTGGAACCCCTT
>NZ_JANSJI010000004.1:0-5319 GCF_047462475.1 Synechococcus sp. H55.11 | reverse complement strand
CCTTGGGGGCCTACCTGTTCGGCATTTTGCAGTCCTTTGCCGGGGTTGCCCAGACCACCATCCGCGCCGTGCCCGCCCAAGTTTTTACGGTGGCTCCCTTTGTGTTGATGATTTTGGTGTTGGTGTTCACCTCCGGGGAATGGTGGGAGTACGGTCTGCGCGGGATCCCACCTCGGCTGCGGCGCTGGATTCAGCAGGCGGCGCGAGCCACTCCGCCGGCAGCCCTGGGACAGCCATTTGAACAAGGCTAGAGACCCGGCTCGGGGAGTCTCTGGTCAACCGGCTCAATTAAGAGAAAATCTAAGGGTGCATCCTAGAAAATAGCGTGCAGCTTTTTGAGACAGGCCTGGATCTCCGCCAGCTCGGAGGGATCCAACTTTTGGAAGCGCTCTTTCAAGTAGGCGATGTGGGCCGGAAAAATTTCCTCAAACAGTTTCTCCCCCGCCTCTGTCAGCACGACCCTGAAGCAGCGGCGGTTCTCTGGCGGCACTTGCCGGCGCACCAGCCCCTTCTGTTCCAGACGATCCACAATGCCGGTCAGTGTCCCTTTGGTAACCAGGGTTTTTTGGGCCAAGACATTCATGGTCATGCCGGGAGTGTTGCCGAGGGTCACCAACACATCAAATTGGGGGGCGGTCAGCCCCATTTGCCGAATGTGAACCCCGGCATAATTTTCAAAGGCTTGGTAGGCCCGCACCAGATCCCGCACCACCCCCAAAAAAGGCTCACGGGCCGCCAGAATTGTTCGCGTCGACGGGACGGAGGAGTCTTCAGGCTTGCGAACCTCGCTTTCCGGAACGTCAGGCAGGGCAGGGTCGACAGGAGTGGGCATAGTTGAAGATCGCTGAAGGGGACTCACCCCCAGAGGAAAGTCTCGGCTCCATGATAGCCGACTGTAGTATAGTTCTAACGCAAATTAACGATGCTTCCGGCAGCAGCTCCAACCGTATCCGCATCCAGGGGCAGGACTGAGCCAGGGTGGAGGCTTTTCCGGCGGGGAGGGTCTCGACGACCTGTCGCTCACAAGGGAGCTGCTGCTGCAGAACCCAGAACTTCGTCCCACTAGCATAAGTAAAAACAGCCTAAACTGCGAGCAGCCCCCATTGATTCTGACTTTGCTATGAGAGGTGTATGACCAGGATCCCACCAAGCCCCAGAGCTGACCGGCAGTTGGCTCAAGCTGCCTACCTGGATCTGCAACTCTTTCGACTTCGGGATCCGGCCTTGTTGGGGAGATTGAGATCCCGGCAGGGTTGCAACCTGCCACAGACTGTCTGGCACCGGCCCTCTAGCTGCTGCGACCGCGGAAGCTGGATACTGATCGCGTAAGCGGGACGAAATGAACGACTTAGCAACCGGATGGCTCGAGCGCAGCAAGCGAGGTGCCCATGTTAAATGCCGCCATCACCCTCACGATCTTCCTTGGCTTTTGGGGAGTCGTGGTCAAGCGCAATCTCATTATGAAGATCCTGGCCATGGATGTCATGAGCACCGGGGTCATCGCCTTCTTCGTGATCTGGGCCGCCCGCAGCGGTGTGTTCACCCCTATCTACAAGCCCTGGCGCGAGCTGGACTATGCCGACCCCGTACCTCAGGGGATCATCCTCACGGCCATCGTCATCGGTCTGTCGGTACAAGCCCTGATGTTGGTGGGGGTGATGAAGTTGTCCCGCAACCATCCCACCCTCGAAGTGGAGAGCATCGAACAGGCGGTCGCGTCAGCGGGGCGGAGCACTTTTACCGATGACTGAGCTGACGCTGGTCTGGGTGGCGCTACCCTTTTTGTTTGCCTTTGCCACCTACTTGATGCCCGCCTTGACCCGTCCCAGCTTGGTGGGGATGGCCGCGCTGACGGTGACCTATGCAGTGTACCAGGGGGGGTTGCCGGGAACAACTGCGGCGCCGTTAGAGCTTCAGTTGCTGGATCACTTCGGGGTGACGCTGCGGATCGACGCCAACGCAGCAGCCATGCTCTTGGCCCATGGACTGATAACGCTGGGGGTGGCGCTGTATCTGGATCGGCGCTTTGTGGGCAGCCGCTTTCTGGCCATGCAGTTGCTGATCGTCCACGGCAGCGCCAACGCCGTCGTCATCAGCGCCGACCTGATCAGTGTCTATGTTGCCCTAGAGGTGCTCAGCATTGGTGTGTTTTTGCTGCTCACCTACGGGCGCCGGGCTGAGTCCCAGCCGACGGCAGGGGATCATCGCGACCGCCAGCTTTGGGTGGGGCTGCGCTACCTGTTCATGAGCAATGTGGCCATGCTCTTCTACTTGATGGGCGCAATCCTGGTCTACGTGCGCACCGGATCCCTGGCGATGAGCAGCCTGGCCATGGCTACCCCCACGGCTTTGGCGCTGATTGCCGTGGGTCTTTTGGCCAAGGGGGCGGTCTTCGTCGCCGGCCTGTGGCTGCCCCTCACCTACATCACCGCGGATCCCGTTATCGCGGCGGTGCTCAGCGGCTTTACGACCAAAGCAGGTGCCATGGCCTTGGTGCACTGCAGCGAGGCTTCGCCGGCCTTGGCCCAGGGGTTGTCCTACTTGAGCGCCGGCTCAGCCGTTTTTGGGATCCTCCTGGCTTTGATGGCCAGCACGCCCCAGCGCCTTTTGGCCTGGAGCTCGGTCTCGCAGATGGGATTTGTAATTGCCGCCCCTCAGTGGGCAGGTTTGTACGGCCTGGCCCATGGGTTGGCAAAGCCTCTGTTGTTTGTGGGGACGGCGATAACGAGTCGCTGGCGCTGGCCGATGTTGATCTTGGGGGCGGCCTCTCTGGCAGGGGTGCCCGGCAGTTTGGGGTATGCAGCCAAGGCCCTCACCTTGTCGGCTCTGGATCCCTGGCACGAGTGGCTGCTGGTTGGGGTTACCATCGGCACCACCTGTGTGGCTGTGCGAGTGCTGCGGTCATCTCCTTCTCAAATCAGCGGGAACATCCCCTCCAGTTGGCAAGACCAGGCGGCCTTGGCCCTTTGGGGCGGCGGCTTGCTCTGGGGCTGGCTGCCGGCGGCCTACGACGTCGATAATCTCCTTAAGGCACTGCTCAGCTTGGGTGCCGGGATCCCCCTGGGCTGGTTTTGGGAGCGGATCCCTTGGCAGAGAAGGTCGGTGAATGAGGGGCTGGAGGCTGTGGTGGGCGGCTTGAGTGTGGTGTTGGTGTTGGTTTGGGTTTTGTTAGCTGGGTGGAATTATGGGACGCTACCCTGAGTTGGGCTTACTGGAAATTGGCCTGCGGCTTTTGATTTGGTTCCTGCTGACGGGCAATCTGAGCTGGGACAATGTGGCCATCGGGGTGGCGGCGACGCTGCTGCTGCCTCGTCAGGCCTCTGCGCCGGTGCGGTGGCGGGATTGGGGACGGGTGCTCAAGGAGATTGTTTTCGCCGTTCCGAAAGCTTACTGGGAGGCCTTTGAGATGATCCTCAGGCCCCACACCGTAGAGGAGGTTGTATACAAACAAACTCTCCCCAATCGTTCGGCGGGGCTGGTGTTTCTCGATATCTTTTTGATTACTTTTACGCCCAAAACCATTGTGCTCAATTGCGATGCCCAAGGCACCTACGAGGTGCATCTGCTCAAACCACGGGAGGAGGCGTGAACCTACTGCTGTTTCTGCTGACTTTGACCCTATGCCTGCCGCTGTATGCCGCCTGGCTGAAGGAGGATATTTGGCAGACGATGCTGGCTTTTGCCAGCTTATCCACCAAGACGGCCATCCTGGTTTTGGTGGTATCCGTGGTGCGGGATGACTGGATGATCGGGATCGTGGGGGTCTTGATTTTGTCGGTGGGTAACGCGGCCCTGATGCTGCTGGCCCACGTGCTCAAGCGCTTGGAAATGCTCTAAAGATATTCTTAGTCTGGGGAATATGGAAATCTTAATGGAAGCTCTCAGCTATCTTCTGTTTGGGATCGGGGTGCTGTTTTGGCTGTGGGGAACGGCGCCGCTCCTTGGGGATCGCTCGATTTTGTTTAAGCTGCACGGCCTTTCGGTGTCCGACACCCTGGGATCCATGAGCATCATACTGGGGCTGTTGCTGCGGATCCCAAGGGAGTGGCCTCTGCTGGTGTTGGCGCTGATTTCCTTGGCCATTTGGAACACCATCTTGGGCTATGTGCTGGCGTTTTGCTCGCAGCGCAAGTCCCTATAGGAGGACAGGATGGAAGAGACCTTGTTGCTGGTGATCGCCCTGCTGCTGCCCTTGACGGCAGGCTTGGTGGTGACCCAGACCAATCCCTATCATGCCTTGGTGATGCGCGGCATTCTGGGATCCATCGCTGCTCTGATCTATGCCTTGTTTGGGGCGGCGGATGTGGCGCTCACCGAGGCGCTGGTGGGCACCATGCTTTCCATTACGCTCTATGCCATCGCGGTGCGTTCCTCGTTGAGTATGCGCTTGGGCGTTCTCGAAGGCAGTCCTGTGTTGGAGGCCGGTACCTCAGCAGCACAGCAGTTGTTACAGCAGATGCGCCAAGCACTACAGCGGTACCACATGCGTTTGGAGTTGGCCGTCTATGGGAGTTCAGAGGCCTTGTTGGCTGCCCTTCACAGCCGAGAGGTGCACACCATTGCCCTTGAGCCCGATGAGGAGGTGGCAGAGTATCGCTTGGTAACGCGCGTGCCCCGCCTGCAGGCCATCTTGGCGCAACAAGCCCTGCTTTCTGAGGTCTTCTTGCCATGAGGTGGTTGTATGGGGTGGCGGTGCTGCTGGCAGCATTGCAGCTCGTGGTCGCCGATGCAGGAGCTGTTTTGCCTGCTGTTGAACCTGTATCGACTCTAGCCGGAGAAAGCGGCGTGCCCAATACGGTGACAGGTTTGATCTTGCGCAACCGCCTTTACGACACGGTTTTCGAAGTAGTTGTATTTTCCGCGGCAATTCTGGGCGCGCAATACCTGCTGGCAGATGAGCGACCGACGGCCAATGTAGCTCAATTTACCGACATTCCCTCGATCGTGCTGGCGCGGGTGGGGGCCACCATTTCTGCCCTGATTGGGGTGGAGCTGGCCATTCGGGGTCACCTGACGCCGGGTGGGGGGTTTGCCGCCGGCGTGGCGGGAGGAACGGCAATTGGCTTGGTGGCGATCACCGCCTCTTCGACCTGGATGGAGGCCATCTACAAGCGGTGGCAAGCCGCGATGTGGGAGAAGCTGTCGGTGGTGACGTTTATCGGCGTGGCTGTCATCGCCCTGGCCGGTTGGGAGCTGCCCAAGGGCGAGCTGGGATCCCTTTTCAGCGGTGGCTGGATCCCGATTCTCAACATTTTGGTGGCAATCAAGGTGGCGCTGGGATCCTGGGCGGCAATCTTAATTTTTATTCGCTACCGCGGC
>NZ_JANSJI010000003.1:0-528 GCF_047462475.1 Synechococcus sp. H55.11 | reverse complement strand
GCTGGGATCTGCCCGCAGCCGCTCTTTTGATGAAAACGTGATGGAAACGATGGCAACGACTGGAGGGAACGCCCATGTCCAGACCTGTCAAACTCAGCGAAGCTGAGATTCAGGCCAAGCTGGAAAGCCTGCCGGGCTGGTCTTTGCAGGATGGGAAGCTACATCGCCAATTTCAATTTCGCTCTTTTGTGGAAGCTTTTGGCTGGATGAGCAGTGTGGCTTTGGTAGCCGAGAGCATGGGTCACCACCCCGAGTGGACCAATGTGTACAACCGCGTGCGTGTGGATCTCACCACCCACGATGCCGGGGGCATTACGGAACTGGACTTTACCTTGGCGCAACGCATGAACGAGCTGGCTGGCTAGACACGCTCTCGGCGGCAGACTGAGCCATAACCAGGGATCCCTGCAGCGCCGCGGGGATCCCTATTTGTTTGCCACTGTTCGGGTCAAGTTGTGTTGGGAGCTGCATCCGTCTGATAGACTAAGCCTAAGGTTAAGAAATGATAATTTTATGAACGTGCTGGTT
>NZ_JANSJI010000002.1:0-2989 GCF_047462475.1 Synechococcus sp. H55.11 | reverse complement strand
GGGTGCTATCCATCCCCACCGTATAGACGGTGGGGAATTCCGCACCTTACGTTAATCAAACTTTTCCCTGCGCCGCTCCCCAGATGGTGTGGTCAAAATGTGTTAGGAAGCCTCTCCCCTTACAGCCTTGGCCACGCGGCGGAAAAATTGCCCCACACCCTTCACCAGATTGGGCGCCGATTCTGGACGAGGTGGGATCCCTGCCATGAGGGTGTGGTAGTCATCCAAGAGGGTGTGCTCTTCTGGAGAGACTGTGTCGTCAGCCATCATCAGGTTGCCAATTGCTCCCAAAAGTTGTAAGCGCTCGGTTTCACTGGCCTGAGCAAGATAATCGGCCATCCAGCGCTCGGTTTGTTCCATCGGGATGGGCTTTTGGATCAGTTCTCGCAGCTCGGTATCGTGCTCCAAACCATAGCGGCGCAGCAGGGATCCCAAGTAGGCCAGTTCCTGGGGTTCCAAATGCCCATCGGCCCAAGCGGAGCCGGCCACAATTTTGAGTATGAGCTGATGCTGGGTCGTCGGGTTCATGATCCCTTGTTGCTAAACGGCACCGTTGCCCTGCTGGGTGAGCGCCAGAGAAGGTTGACGCTAACTTAGCCCTAACTATAGCCCTGCGGCGAGCCAGACCTCTAGGATTTGCCGCTAAGATCATGTTCTGTATTCACAAACACTGAGCTGATTTCTCTCCCCTTTCTGGCAATGCTGAGCGCCTCTTCTTGCAAATGGGATCTGGCCATTCCGGCCCCAGGCCGGCTGTACCGCGGCAGCGGCATCCTCGAGGCCGTACCTCTGACGATCCTGGGATCCCGCGTGTTGGTGATCGGGGGGGAGCGATCGCTAGCTGTGGCTGAACTGCCCCTGAAGCGCAATCTGGAGCGGGATCCCGCCGTTCAGGTCTACTGGAGCACCTATGGCGTCGATTGCAGCGAATCGGAGCTGGCTCGTCTCCAGGCTCTGGCCACAGCAGAATCCGTAACCGGCATTTTGGGGGTGGGGGGCGGCAAGGCGTTGGATACGGCCAAGTTGGTGGCCCATCGGTTGGGGATCCCGGTGGCGACGGTGCCCACCTCTGCTGCCACCTGTGCCGCCTGGAGCGCCCTGTCCAACATCTACTCGGAGGCCGGAGCTTTTCAGCGGGATGTGGCCTTGGAGCAGGCACCTGCCGCTTTGATCCTGGACTATGACTTGATTCTGCAAGCGCCAGCACGCACCCTGGTGGCCGGGATCGGAGATGCCTTGGCCAAGTGGTACGAGTCTTCTGTGAGCAGCGGCAGTTCAGAAGATGCCCTGGTGATCGGCGCTGTGCAGCAGGCCCGCGTCTTACGGGATTTGCTCTTGCAAAAATCGGTGGCGGCCCTGCGGGAGCCAGGTGGGACTGCTTGGAGGCAGGTGGTGGACGCCTGCATTTGCCTAGCGGGGATTGTCGGCGGCATGGGAGGGGCCAAATGTCGCACCGTGGCCGCCCACGCCGTTCACAACGGCCTCACCCATCTGTTGGGGCACCGGGCCACCCTGCACGGCGAGAAAGTGGCTTTTGGCATCTTGGCCCAGCTTCGCCTGGAGGAGATCCTGCAGGGAAGCCAGTTGGCGCTGGCCGCCCGCACCCAGCTGCTGGAGTTCTACCGCCAGGTGGGGCTGCCCCTCAACTTGCGGGATCTCCACCTCAACCACCTGGGATCCGCTGAGCTGCTGCAGGCTGCCCAAGTGGCCTGCCAGCCGGGATCCGATATTCACCATCTGCCCTTCCCCGTTAGCCCGGAAGCCCTGCTGGTGGCCCTCACCACCACCGACTTGACCAGCTCCAGTCCCGTCCTGCCGCGGCTCTAGGCTGGCCTAGAGATCTTCCCGCTTTCCAACTTTGCCAGTCCAGGCCGGGGTTTGGGCCCTCTGCAGCCGGGCTTCCCTGTAGGCCCCAGAGGTGGCGCCTGCCAAGACCAAGGCTCCGCCCATCCAAGTCCACCCATCCGGGATCTCGGCAAACACCCAGAACCCGATCAGGCTAGCCCAGAGGAGGCGGAAAAAATCAAGAGGCAGCAGCATGGTCACCTCGGCCAGCTTGTAGGCTTGGGTGAGGGCCACCTGGCCCAGGCTGCCCAGCAGCCCCATTGTCGCCATCCACAGCCACTGCTCCGGCGAAGGCCAGCTCCAAACCCAAACAGCAGCCAAGAAGGAAAGGGGAGTCTGCAACAGGCCCATGTAGGCGGTGATCGTGAGGCTGGACTCGGTGCGGGCGAGGATCTTGAGCACAATGGTTACCCAGGCAAAGAGGGCTGCCGCCGCCAAAGCTAGCCCTGTCCCTAAAGAGAGCTCCCGAAAGCCCGGCCTTAGCATCACCAAGGCCCCGGCAAACGCCAGGCCCAATCCCAGCCAGCGGGAGGGGCGCATCTGTTCGCCCAACACCCAGACCGCCATGAGGCTGGCAAACAAAAGCTGGACAAAGCTCAGCGCCGTTGCTTCCGCCAAAGGCAACAGGCTGGCTGCCCAGAAGGAAAGCAGCATCCCCAAGGTGCTGATTGCCGAGCGCAGGAGGTAGAAGCCCATCTTGGCGGTGCGCAGAGAGTGGATCCCTGCTCGCAAAAGCAGTGGCACCAGGGCAAGTAACCCAAATAGGTTGCGCAAGAACACAATTTCAAAAGGGTGCAGGGCGGGCGTGTTGAGCCGGATGATCGCCCCCAAACAGGCAAAGCAAAAGGTGGCCAGCAGCTTCAGGGCAACCCCTTGCCAGGCTCTCATTTGGCCCCACTCTGCAAACCGCCCCACTTGCGCGTTCTCAACGTTACAGCTCACACCCAAACGGTTTAGGCACAGAGTTTTCAGCCTCGAACTCTCAGCCTAAGCGGACTGTCAGGGATCCGACCTGCGCTCCTGGGCACTCTCTGCCACCCCCCTGGTCAGCAGGGAAAAAGACGGGGATCCCTGGGAGCTATGGCCATCTCGAATAGCCATGAACAACAGTTGTCCCCTCGCTCTGTAGCTCCCCTCTCCCAAA
>NZ_JANSJI010000001.1:0-2995 GCF_047462475.1 Synechococcus sp. H55.11 | reverse complement strand
CTTGGTCAGGGTCGGGGCTGTTGCGGGTTTTGCGGCGCTTTGCTTCGCCCATAGGGTGACCTCCAAGTTGGCTTTTGCTGTGCCGGGGTAGTGACCCTCATCTTAATGCTGATACACTTCCGGTGCGCCCACAACTTTTCCCAACGGCAGGGTGGCTGGGGGGGGTGCGCCGCCCGGCACTGTCTTTTGCCGATCCACATCGACGAAAGTGCCCTCAGAGGGATCCTGGACAGGTGAGCACGGCCATGCCCTGGGACAGACCTATGTTGGTTGGCCCCTGCTCCGACTAGCCGGAAATCCACAGAGGGGATCCCTGGTGCTCTTGGGGCCGGCTGCCGTCTTCCTCAGTAATGGCCACCGCCCGCACCCATTCTGTGGATGCAAACACTGGCGGTAGGCGCAGCTCCTGTTCTTGATTTCCCGCCGCATCCACCCGGAAAGCGGCAGTGAGGATCGCCCCCGCCTCATCTTTGGTGAAGGGGGCTTCCGGTTCCAGCACCACCCAGAGCGCATAGACGCGGCCTTCTGGCAATGGTGGCAAACCACGGGCCACTAGCTTCCCTTGCAGGCCTCGCGGATCCACCTCCACCGTAACCGAGCCAGTCACGTTTTCCGCCGTCGGCTGCAATTCATAAGTCAACACCTCGACCGGGATCCCTTGAGTCTGGGCCAGTTGCAGCCTGCGCCACAGGTACAGGTTCCCCAGTCCTAGGGCGACCATTAACCCCACTGCCAGTGCCGCCAGGCCCCGCTGCCAGCGGGGGGATCCCTGAATGGCCGAGCCGGAAGTGGGGAGGGGTTTGGGCGCCGGCTCTGTGTAGGCTTGCAGCAGAGAAGCCCGCAAGCTGGGGGGAGGTTGCTTTTCTTCGACGCCGTAGGCCTTCTCCAGGGTCTGTTGCAGAGCTTGCAGCTCCTGCTGTAGCTCCGGGCGCAGCTTGAGCACCACTTCCAGGCGGTCGGCCTCTTCCGGGGAGAGATCCCCCAGCACGTAGCCGGCCAGCCACAGTTGCAGTTCTTCGGGAGACACAGACTCGGCTTTCATGGGGCGCCTCCCAGCAACTCGCGCAGCCGCAGCAAGCCTCGGCGGGCTCTGGCTTTAACCGTTCCCAAAGGCAGATCCAATTGCTTGGCAATTTCTGTCTGGCTCATGCCTTCGTAATAGGCCATTTTGAGGATTTGGCGTTGATGTTCAGAGAGCTCGGCCAAGGCCGTTTGCACCTCCACTGCCTGTTCGGCGCGGGCCAACTGCTCCAGAGCCGGATCCTCGGCAGCATCGCCCAGTAATTCCACTCTGCCCCGTTCCAGGGATCGCTGTCGATTGCGCCAGGAGCGCAGCCGATCCAAGCAGCGGGAGCGGGCCAAAATGCCTAGGTAAGTGCGCAGGGATCCCCGCTTGGGATCGAAGGAAGAACGGGCCAAACTCAGAAAAATGTCCTGCGTCAGATCTTCGGCCTCGGCAGAGTTGCCCAGCATCTTGCAGGCAATTCCGTACACCAAACCGGCGTGCCGGTCGTAGAGGATGGCCAAAGCTTGGGATTGGCCTGCCTTGAGGGCTGAAAATACCTCCGCATCGCTTCTCTCCTGCAGGGATCCCTTGGCTTTGTCATCCTCGATCTTCATGGGGGGAAGGAAAAAATAAAACGGCGACGAGAAAGCACTCGGGGAAAAGCAGGCTTTGCCTAAGGCAAGCCAGAAAGGACAGCGGCTCCCATAGTCTATCGCCTGCATAGATGGAGATCAACCCTACTTGAAGAAGTGCAGAAGGCCCAATCCCGAGCTGGAATCGGGCCGAAACAAAAGAGCAACAATTGGCAAGAAAGATGATTGGAACTGTAACAACCTGGCCGATCTAGAGGGCAGCCAAGCCGAAGAACGGCCCACCCGGCAGCGTGCCCACAGAGGTGGCGCGACCTGTATTCAGGTCAATTCGATACAGGGTGGAGCCGCCGATGGCAAAGCCGGTATCCACCCCGCCGACCGTACGGATGTCAAACCCGCCCACCGGGCCGAAGTTCACGCCCAGGGGGCCAATCGGCATTTGCACCCCGTCGTTGGGCGGGTTCTGAAATAGCAGCAGGTTGCGCTCGCCGTCGATGTTCAGCAGCCGTGTGGATTGGGCGCCGGCCACGTTGTTGGTGTAGGCGGCAGCGGTAACAGCCGGGCGGGATCCCTGCAGCTCCATCGGGCCAAAGGCCAAAGGTCTATCTTGGATCACTTCGCCCGTGTCGACATTGATGCGGAAGTTCTGGCCGTTGGCTCCCACCAGGCGCAGGCGATCCGGGACGGGGTTGAAGTCCATACCGGACAGCGTGCCCGCCGTAAAGGGAACCGACAGGGTACTGGCCACGCTGGCGGCGCCAGTTTGCAAGTTGATGGTGTAGAGGATGTTGGCGTCGGTGAGGCCGTAGAGCAGGCGATTGGCAGGACGGACATCGATACCGATCAAACTGCCGCTCACCCCCGTCACCGTCAGGGATCCCTGCACAGAGGCATCGGCAGAGCGGATGAAGGTGAGGCGATTGCCGCTGCCCAGGGCCACCAAATCCGCTTGGGAGGGGATCATCGCCATCGGAGAAGGATTGCTGTTGCTGCAGCCCAGCAGAGCTAGGCTACCGGCTGCCACAGATACGGCCACACATTGCAGGCGCTTGCGCATGGAAAATGCTCCCTAAAACAAGAAAACTATCCCTCTGCGCCACCAAATAGGTAGCTACAGATCGCTGCAGCGAGAATTGCTTTTGCCCCTAAAAAAATGAGCCTGAGGGATCCTATTCCCAGGGTGGGAACCTATTTTTGCCCTTCCCTTGAGGAGAAGATCCAACTCTGGGGCGGCGCATGGGGCGCTTCTGTAGCAATTACTCCCATCCTCGCTGCTTGGATGCTTAGGATGGAGATGTTTGGACGGAGATTTTAGCTAGAGGCGCTGGTGTAAAAGCGCAAGGCAAAGCGCCAGAACAAATGGGATCCGACCAACAGCCCCGCCGCCAGCAGGGCG